>JAJYDD010000483.1 GCA_021777795.1 Pseudomonadota bacterium
CATACAGTGATTCCGCCAGCGCCAGCGCCGTTTCGGTCTTGCCAACGCCCGAGGGCCCGCACAGTAGGAACACGCCGACAGGCTTGCCGGGATTGTCGAGCCGGGCGCGGCTGGTCTCGATGCGGCGGGCGATCATTTCGAGGCCGTGGCTCTGCCCGACGATGCGCCGGTTGAGGATGGCGGCGAGGTTGAGCACGGTCTCGACCTCATCCGCCATCATTCGACCAACCGGAATGCCCGTCCAATCGGAGACCACCGCCGCCACCGCCTGCTCCTCGACATGCGGATAGATCATGCGCGCTTCCGGGCTGATGGCGCCGAGCGCGCCGGCCTTCTCGCGCAGCGCGGCGCGCTCGGCCTCGATGTCGGTCTCGCCCTTCGCCTCTGCGATCTTCTCGCGCAGATCGAGGATCTCCTCGACCAGAGCCTTTTCGCTCCCCCAGTCCTTTTCGAGCGCGTCCGCGCGCGCTTTCGCCTTGACCAGCTTTTCCTGAAGCTCCTCGATCTTTGGCGCCTGAGCGTCGCTGAGATCGGCATCCTTCAACAACGCCTGGCGCTCACTCTCCAACGCAGCGATAGAGACCTCGCAATCCTCGATCGCCGCCGGCTTGGCTGTTTGGGAGATCGCGACCCGCGCGCAGGCGGTGTCGAGCAAGCTCACGGCCTTGTCAGGCAACTGCCGCGCCGGAATATAGCGATGCGAGAAATTCACCGCCGCGACGATCGCTTCATCCGAGATGCGCACCTTGTGGTGTTTCTCCATCGGCTCCACCAACCCGCGCAGCATGACGACGGCGGTGGCGATATCCGGCTGGCCGACATGCACGGCCTGGAAGCGCCGCGTCAGCGCCGGGTCCTTCTCGAAATATTGCCGGTACTCCGACCAGGTGGTCGCCGCGATCGTGCGCAGGGTTCCGCGCGCCAGCGCCGGCTTCAACAGATTGGCGGCGTCGCCGGTTCCCGCTTGGCCACCGGCGCCGATCAGCGTATGCGCCTCGTCGATGAACAGGATCACCGGCGTCGGCGAGGATTGCGCCTCGTCAATCACCGAGCGCAGCCGCTGCTCGAACTCGCCCTTCATCGAGGCGCCCGCCTGCATGAGCCCGACATCGAGCACGCAGAGCCGTACATTGCGCAGCGGCGGCGGCACGTCGCCGGAGGCGATGCGCTGCGCGAAGCCCTCAACCACGGCGGTCTTGCCGACGCCGGCTTCGCCGGTGAGGATAGGGTTGTTCTGGCGCCGGCGCATCAGCACATCGACGATCTGGCGGATTTCGTCGTCGCGACCGAGGATCGGGTCCATCTCGCCGCTCTTGGCCTTGGCGGTGAGGTCCTGGCTGAAGCGGTCGAGCGCGGTCGTGCCGCGCGGCCCCAGCGCCGCCTCGCCCGCCGGCGTCTCTGCCGCCGCGACCCCGGAGCCGTCCATCGGACGAAGGTTTCCCTCCTCGGACTCCTTCCAGATATTGAGATGCGCGACGGCGAGTTCATCGACCGGAAGCTTAGCGAATTCCTGACTTATGTTGATGAGCGCGCGCCGCAGCTCCAGCGATTTCAGCGCCGCGACCAGCACATGGCCAGAGCGAATTTGCGTTTCACCGAACAACAGCGTCGCATAATGCCAACCTCTGTCGAGCGCTTCGGTGACCTGAGCCGAGATGCCGGGCATCTCCGTTTCGTTCTTCTTCAGGCCCGAGACCGCGCGCGTCGCGTCCGCGATCATGCGCGCGCGGTCGAGCTTGAAATGTTCGGCGGTGATGGCGAGATCGGCGCGATCTTTCTGCAACAGATGCAGCAACCAATGCGCCAGCTCGATGTTGCGGTTGCCGGCGCTCTTGGCCTGACGCACCGCTTGCAGGAACGCCTCGTAGCCGATCCGGTTGAGCTTGCCGGCGACCGATTCGACGCTGATGTCCGCGCCCATGTCCGCCTCCCTAATTATTCGCCGCGGCCCTGGCGCCGCGCCGGCTGATGAGATGAAAGCGTGCGTCGGCGCGCCATGTCTGGTCGGCCTTCGACCAGTTGGGCGCCATCCAACCCGTCCAACCGAGCCGCGCGCCTAGCCCCACGCGTGCGGCCCTGATTTCACCGGCGGGAATGGCCAGTTCCATATCCCAATCATATTCGTCGCCGACATAGGCGAACACGGCGTCGGCTATCTGGTCGGCCATCGACGCGCCGCGCAGGAATTGTTCGTAATGCGCGAAATCGCGGGCGAAGACGCGGATACGGAACTTATCGCTGACGCTGAACGCCGAGGCCCCCAGCATGCAATCGGTCCCCAGCCCCGAACGCGCCGAGCCCAGCCGCGAACGCTCGCTCTCGTCGAGCGTCAACCAGACGCCGACGAACTCGTCGATCTCGACGCGCGAACCGACGAGACCGGTGAGAAAGAACCTGAGCCGCGATACGCTCTTGACCCGCGCGCCCATCAGGCCCGCATATTCGAGCTTGACGAAATCATGGACGCTGTCGCGGTTCTTGAACCAGGCCGCGCCGAGCCCGATGACCGAGCCGACATAATCGCGGAAGCGGTCCTGATCCGGCCGGTCGTTGTGCGCGATCGGCCGCGCATCGGCCCAGGCGCGGAAGAACAGCGCCAGAAAGCGGCCCTGAAATATGTCGACGAAGCGCGGGAAGGCTTCGTCATGCTCGCGCAGCCATGCGAAGGCTTCGTCTGTGGTGGTCAGGGGCAAAGCGCCCTGCGGACCGAACATGCCCAGAAATCGCGAGACGATCCGCAACCGCCCCTGTGCGTCGAGCCCTGCCGCCTCGATCGTCGAATCCGGGAATTCCAGATAAGGGTTCTGCGCCAACGCTACGAAATCCTGCGCGCGCGCGGCGCTGTCTCCAATGCGCGGCTTGTCAGGATGTTCGCGTTCGAGGCGGCGCAGCAGGCCGAGCCAATCGAAGCGCCAGGGCTCGGCCGATAGTTGGTCGAGGAAACTCACAGCGATCCCCTGAGGCCGAGGCGCGGCGGCCAGCGCATGATCTCGCCGCGCTCGCTCGTGCACACCACCGTCTGGGTGAAATGGTTGATCGCCACATATTCGGCGAAGAAGCGGTCGAGCGCCGCGCCGATCAGGAACGCGCCCGAACCCTCGAACGCCTTGTCGTCAATCAACACGGTCAGCTCCAGCCCGCGCGCCGCCGCGGCGCCCTGCGGGGTGCGGATGCGGCGCACGATCGGCTTGGCTTGCAGGCCTCTGACGCCGTGAATGCGCCGCTCTGTCGCGCCGTCCGAGAGATCGGCGAACAGCATCAACGTCTCGCGTAGCGCGACCGCGCCCTCCTCCGGCCCGCGATCAACGAGGCCGAGATGGTTGAGGCTCAGCATGTTGATGAGCCGCCAGGCGATCTCTCCCGTCGAGGCGGTCTCGATTTTGCCGGCCATCGCCGTCATCGGCGGTTCGCGCGGCCGCGTCGGGCCCGCGAGGCAGCGCATTTCCAGCGTCACGTCGTCGAGCAGGCGGAAGTCGGCGCCGCCCTGCCCGACCGGCAATCGGTCGACCCGATGCCGGTTGGTGCACAGCGCACGCAAGGAAATTTCCGTCACCCG
>JAJYDD010000484.1 GCA_021777795.1 Pseudomonadota bacterium
TTCCCGAGAGCCATGCGGCGAGCTTCGCGCTGCTGGTCTACGCCTCGTGCTGGATGAAATGCCGCTATCCCGACGCCTTCCTCGCCGCGATGCTCAACAGCCAGCCGCTCGGCTTCTACGCCCCGGCGCAACTGGTGCGCGACGCGCGCGAGCATGGGGTGGAAGTGCGGGACGTGGACGTCAATTTCTCGGACTGGGATGCGACGTTGGAGCTTGACCACGAAGGGCCGCCGTCTCCCTCCCCCTTTGCGGGGGAGGGTAAGGGAGGGGGAGACGGGGATAGCGCGGCTTCCGCGACGTCCCCCCACCCCAACCCTCCCCCACAAGGGGGGAGGGAGCGTCTCCACCGCCGCCACGCCGAGATGGCGGCGCATATCCGCGCCAGCCACGCCGTGCGGCTCGGCTTGCGCCAGATTCTCGGCGCGCGCGAGGCGGAGATGCGCGCGCTGGTCGCGCGGCGCGGCGCCGGTTACGATTCCGTGCGCGATCTCTGGCTGCGCGGGCGGGTGTCGCTCGCCGGGCTCGAAAAGCTCGCCGACGCCGACGCGTTCCGCTCGCTCGGCCTCGACCGGCGCGAGGCGCTTTGGGCGGTGAAGGCGCTGAACCGCGTCGGCGACCAGGACGATCTGCCGCTGTTCGCGGCCTCAAGGCCGGAGCGCGACAGCGAGCCCGACGCCGATCTGCCGCCGATGCCGCTCGGCGCCCATGTGGTGGAGGATTATCGCCGGCTGTCGCTGTCGTTGAAGGCGCACCCGATCGCCTTCATGCGCAGCCGGCTGACGCAACGCGGCATTTTGCGCTCGGACGCGCTCGACCAGACCAAGAGCGGCCAGCGGGTCACCGTCGCCGGTCTGGTGCTGGTGCGCCAGCGGCCCGGCACCGCCAGGGGCGTCGTCTTCATGACGCTGGAGGACGAGGCGGGTGTCGCCAATATCATCGTCTGGCCGAAGACGTTCGAGCGGCTGCGGGCGCTGGTCATCGGCGCGCGCTTCGTCGCCGTGACCGGCAAGTTGCAGAGCGAAGGCGGCGTCATCCACATCATCGCCGAGCGCATGGAGGATTGGACGCCGACGCTCGGCCTGCTCTCCGACGAGGGCCGCTCGATCTCGACGCTGAGCCGCGCCGACGAGGTGAAGCGACCGCAGCTTCCCGTATCGAAGAAGCGCCAGGGCAACCGCTTCGCTCAGGTGCAGCTTTTCCTGGACAGGAGCCCGGCGCCGGTCGCGCCGGAGCTGAAGCAGGCGCTGCCGAAAGGGCGCAATTTCCATTGAGGCGGCTTGTGATAGACTGATCTCATGAAGCCGTCGCAACGTCTCGACGCCCACCGCGAGGCCATTCGCGCCATCGTCGCCGCGCATCGCGCGTCGAACCCGCGCGTCTTCGGTTCGGTGGCGCGCGGCGAGGATACCGAGGAGAGCGATATCGACATCCTCGTCGATCCCCTCGGGATGACGCTGTTCGATCTCGGCGCCATCCTCAACGAATTGACGGACTTGCTTGGCGTCGAGGTCGATGTGCTCACCCCGAACGCCTTGCCGGACAAATTTCGCGCGCGCGTCCTGGCCGAAGCGTCGCCGATATGAAGGACAAGCTTCGGGTTCATGATTACCTCGGCCACATCCGCGACGCTATCGAGCGGGTATTTAGCTACATTGAGGATCTCGACGAAGCGGCTTTCGCCCGCAACGAACTCGTCCAAGACGCCGTCATCCGAAATCTTGAGATCGTAGGGGAAGCGAGCAGCAATATAGAGCGAAATGATCCGGGCTTTGTCGCCAGACACCCGGAAATGAAACTGGCGAGCGCAAGAGCGATGCGAAACGCGGTCGCGCATGGCTATCACAAAGTCGACCTCGAAGTGATCTGGCGCACGATAGACGAAGACCTCGCGGTTCTTCACGCTCAGGTCGTGGAGGCCCTGCGCCAAATTGGGGACGTCACATGACCGACGACACCGTCGCCGACTGGCGCACCTTCTCCACCCCCTTCGCCCTCGAACGCGCCGAACGCGACGGCGACGAGGTCGCGGTGGTCTGGAGCGACGGGCGGCGGACCCGCCATCATAGATACTGGCTGCGCGACAATTGCGCCTGCCCGCAATGTTTCCTGGCGCTGACCCGCGAACAGGTGTTCGAGATCGTCGACGCCCCCGCCGATCTCGCCGTGGCGCAGGTGAGCGCCGAGGCCGAGGGGCTGAAAATCTCCTGGTCGGATGGCCACCGCAGCCTTTACGCCCCGGGCTGGCTGCGCGCCAACGCCAACGACGCCGCCTCACGCCAGGAGCGCGCGACGGCGCGGGGCAAGCCCTTCCTCTGGGGGCGTGAGTACGCCGACCGGCTGCAAAACTTCACCCACGCCGACCTCATGGCCGATGACGGCGCGCTGTTCGCTTGGCTCGACGCGCTGAAAACCCAGGGGCTGACGCTGGTGACCGGCGTTCCCGCCGAACCCGAGGCGCTGCTGGCGCCCATCGCCCGCATCAGCCATCTGCGCGAAACCAATTTCGGCCGCGTGTTCGACGTGAAATCCAAGCCGCAGGCCGACAGCGCGGCTTACACGGCGGTCAACCTGCCGCCGCATACGGATTTGCCGACGCGCGAATTGCAACCGGGCGTGCAGTTCCTCCACTGTCTCGTCAATGACGCGACCGGCGGCGAGAGCGTGTTCGTCGATGGCTTCGCCATCGGCGAGGCGATGCGGCGCGAACAGCCGCAGGCGTTTCACACTCTGACGACGGTTGCGATGGCGTTCTGGAACCGCGATTCGCGCACCGATTACCGCTGGAGCGCGCCGATCCTGGCGCTCGACCCGCAGGGCGGTCTCGACGAAGTGCGCTTCGCCAATTTCCTGCGCGGTCCCGTCGATGCGCCGGAAAGCGAGATGGGCGAAATCTACGCGGCGCTGCGGTTGTTCCAGGCGATGACGCGCGACGCGCGCTTCTCGATCGAGCGCCGTATGAAGCCCGGCGACATGTGGGCTTTCGACAATCGCCGCGTGCTGCACGCGCGGCGCGAATTCGATCCGGCTTCCGGCGCGCGCCATCTGCAAGGCGCCTATGTCGATCGCGACGAGATCAACTCGCGCTGGCGCGTGCTGAAGCGCGAGCTTGAGGCGCGCTGACGAAGCGCGCTAAACGGCGCCTCCTCTCGGCCGAAAGTCCCGCCTTGCCCTATTTGCTTCTCGCGTGCCTCTCGCTGCTCTGGGGCACGTCGTTCCTGCTCATCGCCATAGCGGCGCGCGGCTTCGATCCCGTGAGCTTCGCGCTCGTGCGCGTCTCGATCGGCGCGCTGGCTCTGTGGGCGATTTCGCTGGCCATCGAGAGGCGCTGGCCGCGCGGGCGGGCGCTGTGGCTGACGCTCGCGGCGATGGCGGCCTTCGGGCAGGCGATCCCCTTCGTGCTGCTCGGCGACGCGGCAAGGCGCGTCAGCAGCGGCGATCTCGCGCTGATGATGGGGGCGGCGCCCATCTTCGCCTTCGTGCTGTCGCGCCTCCTCGGCGACGGGCCGCCGTGGACGGCGGCTTCCGCGCTCGGCCTCGGCCTGGGATTGGTCGGC
>JAJYDD010000485.1 GCA_021777795.1 Pseudomonadota bacterium
GGCCATCATCCCCATCATCCCCATCATGCCCATCATGCCCATCATCGGCATGCGCCGCTGTCCGCGCGCGCCGTGGCACATGGCGCATGGGGGCGACATCCCGGCCCCGCCCCCGGCGAGGAAGATGCGTTCGCCGACCGCCGCGAGGCGCGGGTTCTCGACAGCGTCGGGCCGCAAGGCCTGTCGGCTGTAGAACTCCGCCGCGTTGGCCATATCGGCGTCGCTGAGGCCGGCGACGACCCCCGACATGATGTCGGATCCGCGGCTTCCCGTCTTGAACGCCTCGAGCTGCCGACGCAGGTAGGTCGCGTGCTGGGCGGCGAGTTTGGAGACCTTCCCATCGGAGCTGTTGCCGGCCGCGCCATGGCACGCCGCACAGACGGCCTTCGCGATCCCTCCGCCGCGGGGCGGCCGCGGTCCGGCAGCCGTTTGCGCTTGCGCCACGTAGACGGCGGCGGCCGCGACCAAGACGACTGCGGCGGCTAGGCTCAGTCCGAACAGCTTGGCCATCGAACGAAATCTCCATTGTGGCGCGCGAACTCGGCCCGCAACGCCGCACTTGGCGCCAAGAGACTGCTAGTTTCTGCGCCCATTTGCAAACGCAACCAGATTGAAACGCCTCGGCAGGCGGCCGAGGCGCGGCGAACCAAGCGATGGACCCAAGTCAACCTTTTTGCCGCTGCAGCCGCAGCGCCTTCGCGGTGACGAGCACGGTCGCGCCGGTGTCGGCCAGAATGGCGGGCCAGAGGCCGGTGATCCCGGCGATCGTCGTCACCAGGAACACCGCATTGAGACCGAGCGCGATCCGCTATGTTCTGGCGGATGTTGGCCATCGTGCGGCGCGACAGCGCGACCATTCGCGCGACGTCGATGACCCGGCCGTGCAGGACAGCTGCATCCGCCGTTTCCAGCGCGACATCGGTCCCGCCGCCCATGGCGATGCCGACATTCGCCGCGGCGAGCGCGGGGCGTCGTTGATGCCGTCGCCGATCTTGGCGACGATGCTTCCGTTCCCTTGCAGCTCGCGCACGATGCGCGGCTTGTCCTGCGGCAGGAGGCCGGCGCGCAGCTCGATGCCGAGGCCGCGGGCGATCGCCGCCGCCGTGCGATCGTTGTTGCCGGTCAGCATCAGGCTCGCGACGCCGAGCGCCGACAAAGCCTCGATGCCGGCCTTGGCGTCCGCGCGCGGCTCGTCGCGCATGGCGATCAGGCCGGCGGCCTCGGCGCCGACGACCAGAACCGAGATGGTCTTTCCTTCGTCGTAAAGGGTGCCGGCGCGAGCAAGCTGCGGAGTGGTCATTGGTCCGCGTTTGCCCGCCGCCGCCACCGAGCCGAGAAGCAGGTCCTGTTCGTCGATCCGCCCGGAAACGCCTTTGCCAAGCGCCGCGCCGCATTCGACCGCGGGCGCCGCGAGCCCCTCCGACTTGGCGCGTGCGAGAATGGCGAGCGCAAACGGATGGCTAGCCGGTTTCGAGCCCGGCGGCGAGCGCAAGCACGTCGCGTTCAGACCGACCGAAGCCAACTACGTCGGTCAGTGTGGGCGGCCGTTGCGCCAGCGTGCCCGTCTTGTCGAAGGCGGCGAGGGTAATCTTGCCCAAGCCTTCGAGCACGCGCCGTCCTTCATCAGGAGACCGCGGCGCGCACCGAATGAGAGCGCTGCGGCGATCGCCGCCGACGTCGAAATCAAGAGCGAATGCGGCATCGTAGAAAGGCATGCCTACAATGGCCATCTCGCCCTGTACGAACTTCCCCAAGCCGATTTGCCACAAAAGCACTTCAGCCGATGGGACACACTCGTCGATCGCGTTGCCGCTCGCGAGCAGGCGAACGCAAAGGCCAAAACCTAAACCCGCGACCACAAGGACGACGCGGTATGAATCCAGATCGTTGGCGAAAAGACACAGGCCGGACTGTCCCAGGTCAAAATCTTCACGTAATCGCCGCGTTTGCTGCGGAACACGAACGCTGCGCCCGAATAAGGATCGGCGTGCAGCGTCTGCGCGACATCCGCGGCCAGCCCGTCGAAGCCGCGCCGCATGTCGATGGGCTTGCAGGCCAGATAGACCTTCACGCCTGGCGCAAACGAGAGCATCAGGCGACGCCCAGCGCGCAGAGCACCCGGCGCAGCGCATCGGCGTCGACATCCGCATCGAGCGACACCCTTGCGCCGTTTGGCAGGCTGATCTCCATCGCGCCGCGCCGTGCGGTTCGCCGCGTCTCCCGCGCCGGCTTCGCTCCGACTTCGGCAGGCGGCGGCGCCGGAGCGGCGTTCAACTCAAGCAACTTTACCGGAACGAAGGCCGGCCCTATCGCCTCTGGCGCCCGACTGCGCCAGCCCGCTCCGTCGCCGGTTCTCGTCGCCTATCGCACCAAACCTCCCGCGAGCGCCGTATCCATTTGAAAACAAGATTGGCGTTCAGACCGTGCCGCCGTGCGACCGCCGACACCGCCGCACCAGGAGCCAGCGCTTCCTCGACGATCCGCTTGCGCTCGTCGAGGCTTCTCGTTCGTCGACGCTCTCCAGTCCCATCTTGCGCCGACATCTGGTGTCCACCTCACAAACAGCTGGACACCTAACCCGAACCAGAAGCGTTCCGGCAGGCGGTCGTCCGGTCACGCTTACGCCGCAGCTCATGCTCGCATCCTTCCTGCTGGAACGCGGCCAGTTCGAAGCTTTGCGCTCCGCGACGCCGGACATCTGGCTCGCGGTGTTCGTTCTGGCGATCGGCGGCTACGTCGTCGCCTATTCGATCTGATATGCGCTTTTGCGGCGCTATCGCGTCGACCAGGTGACGCCGTTCGCGCTGCTGATGCCGGTCGCCGGCGTGCTCGCCGGGGCGATTTTTCTCGGCGAGCGCCTCTCGGTTCTTTCGATCGCCGGCGGCATCATCGCGGAATTATGGAGCAGTTACCACCGAGCTTGACATGGGGCTGTCGGCCGGTCACTATGTTCATGGTTTGTTCTGCTCGACGAATATGTCATGGCTCAACATTTTATCCTGTCGGCGGCAGCTCGATCGCTCAGCGTCGGCAAGGTCATGCGAATGTCCGATCGTGGCGCTGAAAACGTCTTCGCGCGCCTGCGGTGGCCGGCGACGGACGGAAAGCCTGTTTGTCCGAACTGCGGCTGCACGACCTGCCATGACTGCCGCCGAGGCGAAAGCGGGCGTTGGCGATGCAAGGCGTGCGGGGCCGATGTCTCGGTGACTTCGGGCACGTTATTCGCTTGGCGCAAGTTGCCGTTGAGGACCTATCTCCTGGCCATCGTGGCGTTCTGCAACGAGGTGAAGGGCAAGAGCAGGCTCGCCTTGTCGCGAGACGTTGGCGTTCAATACAAAACGGCGTTCGTCCTGGCGCATAAGCTTCGTGAGGCGATGGCCTCCGCCATGCGGGGATTGACGATCGGCGGCGAGTGCAAAGTCGCCGAAGTCGATGGCGCGTATTTTGGCGGCCATGTCCGGCCGAGCAATCTCGCGGCGGACCGGATTGACCGCCGGCTTGCCGAGAACCAGTCGGGAAAGCGCAAGGTGGTCGTCGTGATGCGG
>JAJYDD010000028.1 GCA_021777795.1 Pseudomonadota bacterium
CGCGCGGATGGGTCGCAGACCTTCGAGGTCGCAATGGAGGGGCCGGCGGCGGATGCGGCGCAGCTTGGCGAGGCGGCCGGGCGGGATTTACTGGCGCGGCTGCCGAGGGGCGTGCTGGCGGAATAGCCATCGACAGAGGCCCGCAAGCCGCTTATTTTGAGGTCATGACGACCTCTCAGTACGAGCATGATTTCTATGCTTGGGCGAACGAGCAGGCTGCGCTGCTTCGAGCCGGCCGGCTCGCCGAGGCGGACTTGGCGCTTATCGCCGATGAGATCGAAAGCATGGGCAAGGCGGAAAAGCGCGAGTTGGTGAGCCGCCTGACGGTCCTGCTGTTGCATCTCCTGAAATGGGAACATCAGCCGGGCTTGCGAGGGAGCTCCTGGCGCTTGTCGATCGCCAACGCTCGCGACGAAATCGCCGAGGTGCTGGAAGACAACCCCAGTCTCAAGCCGCAACTCGGCGCGGCGGTCGCGACCGCCTACCGCTACGCGCGCCGCAAAGCCGTCATCGAGACAGACCTGCCGGAGGAAACATTCCCTGCCGTCTGCCCCTGGAGCTTCGCGGTCGCTACCGACGAGGATTTCTGGCCGGCCTGATCGGTCGGCGTGGCTCGGAAGATCTTGAGCCCGTGTCATGCAATCGGCGATGGAAGCGTGCCGATCCGGGCCTTGAACCCACATGAAAAAGCTGCCGCAAACCTGCGGCGGCTTCTTTCTTGGCCAAGCGCTGCTTAGAAGATCTTCGCCGCCTTCTCGATCGCGATATAGAGGCCGACGAGGAAGGGGATGCCAACGGCGGCCCAAGCCAGAAAGGCCATGACCCCGAAACCGCCGCGCGCCGCCGTTTCGGCGCCAGCAGAAACGCGATCTTCCTTCAACAGCGCCCGCTCGCGCGCGACTTCCTCGTCGGTCATCAGATGCTTGTCATGCACGGGCGTGACCAAGGCGTTGCAGATGAGGCCGAGGAACAAAAGTCCCGCCATGATATAGAGCGTGATGTCATAGACCTGGGCGTGCGGAACCCCATGCGCGATCTGGAACTGGCGCAGATTAGCGATGAGGTAGGGGCCGACCACGCCCGCCACCGACCACGCCGTGATGAGCCGACCATGAATGGCGCCGACCATCTGCGGCCCGAAAATATCGGCGAGATAGGCCGGGACGGTCGAGAACCCGCCGCCATACATGCTGAGGATGATGCAGATCGACACGACGAATATCGCCGGCAGGCCGAGATGGCCCCAAGTCGGCAGCAGTCCGTAAACAACGATCCCGATCACGAAGATCGAGTAGTACATGTTCTTGCGGCCGATCCTGTCCGACAGCGCGGCCCAGAACAGGCGGCCGAGCGAGTTGAACAGGCTGATGAGGCCGACGAGGCCCGCCGCCGCAGCGGCGATGGCGGTCTTCTGCGCGACGGTCAGCGCCGCCGAAGACGACGCGCCCACCAGCTTGGCCCCGAAGATCTCCTGAAACATCGGGCTCGCCATCGAAATCACGGCGATGCCGGCGGTGACGTTGAGGCACAACACGAGCCAGATGAGCCAGAACTGCGGGGTCTTCCAAGCCCGGTCCAGGTGCACGTTGCCGGCGGTGATTAGCGACTTCGCCGACACCGCGTCGCCCGTGTAGCCGGCCGGTTTCCAGCCCGTCGGGGCGACGCGGAAACCGAGCGCGCCGGCGGCCATCCAGACGAAATAGATCGCGCCCATCGCCATCATCGTATGGGCGACGTCCGGCGCGGTAAGCGTGCCGAGCTTCTTGGTCATCAACCAGACCGCAAGCGGCGCGCCGATCATCGCGCCGCCGCCGTAACCCATGATGGCGAGGCCCGTCGCCATGCCGCGCCGGTCGGGGAACCATTTGATGAGCGTCGAGACCGGCGTGATGTAGCCGAGGCCCTGACCGATTCCAGCAATGACGGACGCCAGATAGATGAACCAGAGCTGGTGGATCTCGACGCCGAAGCCGACCAAAGCCAGGCCGCCGCCCCAGCACAGCGCGGCGAAAAGGCCAGCCTTGCGCGGCCCCGCATGTTCGAGCCAGCCGCCCCAGATCGCCGCCGAAATGCCGAGGACGGCGATGAAGATCTCAAAGACGGGCGTGACGGTGGGCACGGTCCAGTTGCAGCTCGTGGTGAAGAGCTGCCCTATGAAGCCTTGGGTGGCGCAACTCGCCGGCGCATTGGCGATCAACTTCGTCATCGGCAGCCAGAACACCGACATGCCATAGGCCATGCCGATGCACAGGTGAATCGCCAGCGCCGCCGGCGGCGCCATCCATCGGCTGAATCCCGGTCCTGCGACCGTGCGCGAGCGGCTCAAAAAACCGTCGCTCGCAGCTATTGCTGTACTGGTCATCGTTGGCCCTCCCAAGCCTAGGCGATCGCGCGCGCCGATGTGGCGCTTCCTCTCCGGTGTTTGTCTTGTGACGCCGGGATTAACCGCCGCCGCAGGTATTTCCGCGTTGTCGGCCCCCGCCGTCAACCTTGTTGTGAGCAATGGCCACGCCGCGTCACGCGGCGCGGGCGAATTCCTTCCGCAAGATTGCAAAGCCGCTCGCGGCCGTGGCGTTCAAGACGATGCGGCCTTGAGCCAATGCCTCCAGCGTCTCGGCGATCATCTTCGGCGTCCAGAATTTGCGAATGTGGCTGGCGAGGCCCGCCGCCGCCGCATCGGGCGGCTGGGGTGCGTAATAATCGCCGATCTGATTGGCCATGTGGGCGAATTTGTCGATCTTGGAATGGCTCACGCTTCAATCTCCCCCGAAGACTGTGGCCCGATCCGCGCGGGCGGTGACGATGAGGGCGAGGCCGGCTTGCTCGGCGGCGGTGAGCGCCAAAGACGTCGGCGCCGACACCGACACCAACGCCCCCGCGCCAAAAGCCGCCGCCTTGGTGACCATCTCATAGGAACAGCGGCTCGTCACAATAAAAAACCCTTCATGCGGCGCCACGCCGCCGCGCAGCAGCGCGCCGATACATTTGTCGAGCGCGTTGTGACGCCCAACATCTTCGCGCGCGACCACAATCTCTCCTCGCGCGTCGCACCACGCCGCGCCATGCACGGCGCGCGTCGCCGCGTTGAGCGGTTGATGCGTCGCCAGCGCCGCCACCGCCGCGCCGACGGCGGCAGGATCAGGCGCCGCCGCGCGCGCGTCGCGCCGGCGCGCCTTCGGCAGATGGTCGAGATCCTCGATGCCGCAGAGGCCGCAACCGGTGCGCCCGGCGATGGCGCGCCGCCGCGCGAGGTGGGCGTGCAGCCGCGCGCCGGTCAGCGCGACGTCGATATGCGCCGCCTCGGCCTCGACATGCGCCGCGATGGCGCGGATTTCGGCGAAGCTTTCGACGATGCCCTCAGTCAGCGAGAAGCCGGCGGCGAAATCTTCGAGATCGGCGGGCGTGCCCATCATCACCGCGAAAGGCTGACCGCCATAAGCGATCTCGATGGGCGCCTCCACCGCCACCGCGACGGGCGCGGCGTCGTCGACGAGGCCAATGTCGTAACGGAAGGGGCGGGAGAGACGGCGTATGGCGGTCTCGGCGCGAAGTGTATCCGCGACGGGCGCCATCATGGCCTCACTCCGCCGCCGGGGCGAGACCGGCGATGCGGCGCAGCGAGAACCCCTCTTCGATGTCGCGCTCCTGCCATTCGGAATAATGGTTGGTGCGGCGCACCTGCACCGCCGTCACCTTGTATTCCGGACAGTTGGTCGCCCAATCGGAATTGTCGGTCGTGACGACATTCGCGCCGCTGTTGGGGTGATGGAACGTCGTATAGACGACGCCCGGCTGCATCCGCTCGGAGACTTTCGCGCGCAAGGCGACTTCGCCGACGCGGCTTTGCAGCGAGACCAGATCGCCGTCGTTGACGCCGCGGCTCTCGGCGTCGAAGGGGTGAATCTCCAGCACGTCCTCCTCGTGCCAGCGGCTGTTCTCGGTACGGCGCGTCTGCGCGCCGACATTGTATTGCGAGAGGATGCGCCCGGTCGTCAGCAGCAGCGGGAAGCGTGGCCCGGTGCGCTCATCGGTGGCGACATATTCTGTCAGCATGAACTGGCCCTTGCCGCGCACGAAGCGATCGACATGCATGATCGGAGTGCCCTCGGGCGCCGCGTCGTTGCAAGGCCATTGCACGGAGCCCAATTCGTCGAGCTTGGCGAAGCTGACGCCCTTGAAGGTCGGCGTCGTCGCCGCGACCTCGTCCATGATCTCGCTGGGGTGTTTGTAGTTCATCGCCAGCCCAAGCGCGTTGGCAAAATCCTGCGTCACCTCCCAATCGGCCTTGCCGGCGAGCGGCGCGATCGCCTTGCGCACGCGGTTGATGCGGCGCTCGGCGTTGGTGAAAGTGCCGTCCTTCTCCAGGAAGCTCGCGCCGGGCAGGAACACATGGGCGTAGCGCGCGGTCTCGTTGAGGAACAGATCCTGGATGACTACGCATTCCATCGCGCGCAGGCCGGCGGTGATGTGCTGCGTGTCCGGGTCGGATTGGGCGATGTCCTCGCCCTGTATGTAGAGGCCCTTGAAATCGCCGTCGACCGCCTCATCCATCATGTTGGGGATGCGCAGCCCCGGCGCGGCGCTCAGGGTGACGCCCCACAGCTTCTCGAAGATGTCGCGCGTCGAGTCGTCCGCGACATGGCGATAGCCGGAGAACTCGTGCGGGAACGAGCCCATGTCGCAGGAGCCCTGCACATTGTTCTGGCCGCGCAGCGGGTTCACGCCGACGCCGTCGCGCCCGATATTGCCGGTAGCCATCGCCAGATTGGCGATCGCCATCACCGTCGTCGAGCCCTGGCTGTGCTCGGTGACGCCGAGGCCGTAATAGATCGCCGCATTGCCGCCCTTGGCGTAAAGCTCGGCGGCCTTGCGCACCAACGCGGGATCGACGCCGGTCATCGGGAACACGGCTTCCGGCGAGTGCTTCTCCTCAGCGATGAAGCGCGCCCATGCCTCGAAATTGGCGGGGTCGCAACGCTCGCGCACGAAAGCCTCGTCCACCCAGCCTTGCGTGACGATCACATGCGCCAGCGCGTTGACGATGGCGACATTCGTACCGGGCTTCAAAGGCAGGTGATAGTCGGCCTCGATATGCGTGGATTTGACGAGGTCGATCTTGCGGGGATCGACGACGATGAGCTTGGCCCCGGCGCGCAGCCGCTTCTTCATGCGCGAGGCGAAGACCGGATGCGCGTCGGTCGGGTTGGCGCCGATGACGAAGATCACGTCGGACTTGTCGACGGATTCGAAGGTCTGCGTGCCGGCCGAGGTGCCGTAGGTCTGGCTCAGGCCATAGCCGGTCGGCGAATGGCAGACGCGGGCGCAGGTGTCGACATTGTTGTTGCCAAAGCCCGCGCGCACCAGCTTCTGGATGATGAACACTTCCTCGTTGGTGCAGCGCGACGAGGTGATGGCGCCGATGGAATCGCGCCCGTATTCGGCCTGAATGCGCTTGAACTCGCTAGCCGCGTGGTTGATCGCCTCCTCCCATGACACTTCGCGCCAGGGGTCGGTGATCGCGGCGCGGATCATCGGCTTGGTGATGCGGTCCTTGTGCGTCGCATAACCGTAAGCGAAGCGGCCCTTGACGCAGCTATGGCCTTCATTGGCCTTGCCCAGCTTGTCAGGCATCATGCGCACGACCGTATCGCCCTTGACCTCGGCCTTGAACGAGCAGCCGACGCCGCAATAGGCGCAGGTGGTGGCGACTTCGCGCTCGGCCTTGCCGTGCTGAATGATGCTTTTCTCGTTCAGCGTCGCGGTTGGGCAGGCCTGCACGCAGGCGCCGCAAGACACGCATTCCGACGACATGAAATCGACGCCGCCCGCCGAGACCTTCGATTCAAAGCCGCGCCCGAGAATGGTCAGCGCGAAGGTGCCCTGCACCTCCTCGCAGGCGCGCACACAGCGGGAGCAGACGATGCATTTGGACGCCTCGAAGGTGAAATAGGGGTTCGATTCGTCCTTCGGCGCGTGATTGTGGTTGGCGCCCTTGTAGCCGTAGCGCACGTCGCGCAGGCCGACGATTCCGGCCTGATCCTGCAATTCGCAATCGCCATTGGCCGAGCAGGTCAGGCAATCGAGCGGGTGATCGGAGATATAAAGCTCCATCACGCCGCGCCTCAGCTTGGCGAGCTTCGGCGTCTGGGTGTGGACGATCATGCCGGCCTCGGCAGGGGTCGTGCAGGAGGCCGGCGTGCCCTTGCGGCCCTCGATCTCAACCAGACAAAGCCGGCAGGAGCCGAAGGCTTCCAGCGAATCGGTGGCGCAGAGTTTGGGGATCGGCGCTTGCAACAAGGCCGCCGCCGCCATGACCGACGTGCCCTTGGGCACGCTGACTTCGCGGCCGTCGATCGTCAGCTTCACCGTTTCGTCGGCGACGCGGATCGGGGTGCCAGTGTCCATTTCGGTGCGGAACGCCATCGCGCGTCTCCTATTCCGCAGCCTGCCGCGCGGGGCGGCGGCTGAAATCCTCGGGGAAATGATCGAGCGCGCTCAGCACCGGATAGGGCGTCAGCCCCCCGAGCGCGCAGAGCGAGCCATCGAGCATGGTCTCGCAGAGATCGCGCAGCAGCGCGACATTGGCTTCGCGTCGCTCGCCGGCGACGATCTTGTCCACGGTCTCGACGCCGCGCGTCGAGCCGATGCGGCAGGGCGTGCATTTGCCGCAGCTTTCCACTGCGCAAAACTTCATCGCGAACCGCGCCTGGGCGGCCAGATCCACCGTGTCGTCGAAGACGACGATGCCGCCGTGGCCCAACATGCCCTTGACGGCCGCCATTTCCTCATAGCCGAGCACGGTGTCGAGCAGGTGATCGGGGAAATAGGCGCCGAGCGGGCCGCCGACCTGCACCGCGCGCAACGGCCGGCCGGAGCGGGCGCCACCGCCGAAATCCTCGACCAGACGACGGATCGTCGGCCCAAAGGCCAGTTCCACCAGCCCGCCGCGCTTGATGTTGCCGGCAAGCTGGAACGGCTGAGAGCCGAGCGAGCGCCCGACGCCATAGGCCGCATAGGCGGCGGCGCCATGCTCCAGGATCCACGGCGTCGAGGCGAAGCTCAGCACGTTGTTGATGACCGAGGGCTTGCCGAACAGACCGGAGATCGCCGGCAAAGGCGGCTTGGCGCGCACGAGGCCGCGCTTGCCTTCGAGACTCTCCAGCAGCGAGGTTTCCTCGCCGCAGATATAAGCGCCGGCGCCGAGCCGCGCCTCCAGTTCGAACGCCTTGCCGGAGCCGAGCACGTCAGGCCCCAACCAACCCGCCTTGCGGGCGGTCCCGATGGCGGCCTGGAAGGTCGCGAAGGCGTGCGGATATTCCGAGCGGATGTAGACGTAGCCCTGCGTCGCCCCCGTCGCGATCCCGGCGATGGTCATGCCCTCGAGGAGCACGAACGGGTCGCCCTCCATCAACATGCGGTCGGCGAAGGTGCCGCTGTCGCCCTCGTCCGCGTTGCAGACGACATATTTCTGGTCGGCCTCGATCCCGGCGACGGTGCGCCACTTGATGCCGGTGGGAAAGCCCGCGCCGCCTCGCCCGCGTAGGCCCGAATCGAGCACGATCTTGACCGTCGCCGCGCCGCCGATCTCGATGGCGTGCTTGAGCCCGCGACCGCCGCCGTGGGCGACGTAATCGTCGAGCGACAGCGGGTCGATGATGCCGCAGCGCGCGAAGATCAGCCGCTGCTGCTGTTTGAACCAGTCGATCGCCTCGACATCGCCCAGCGCCTTGGGATGCGCGCCGCTGGCCAAAACCGCCTCGGCGTCCGCAGGCGTCAGCGGGCCATAGCCGAGGCGCGCGCCGTCGCGCTCGATCTCGACCAGCGGCTCCAGCCAATAGGCGCCGCGCGAGCCCGTCCGCACGATTTCGATGGCCGCGCCGGCGCGCTTGGCCGCCGCCTCGAAGGCGCGCGCGACCTTGTCGGCGCCAAGCGCCAGCGCCGTCGAATCGCAGGGGATGAAGATGCGCGTCATCGGGCAATCTCCGCGAGGCAGGCGTCGAGGCTTTCGCGCGTCAGCCGCGCCATCGGCTCGCCGTCGAGCATCGCGGCGGGCGAGGCGGCGCAATGGCCGAGGCAATAGACCGTCTCGACCTGCACGCGCCCGTGGTGGGAATCGGCGACGAGGCCGTGGCGGCGCTCCAGATGATCGACGAGATCTTCGCAGCCGGCCGCCTGACAGGACTCGGCGCGGCAGATCTTCAGCACCGGCCCCTCGGCCGGCGTGCGGCGGAAATCGTGATAGAAACTGATGACGCCCACCGTCTCCGCCTTGGAGACGTTGAGCGCCGAGGCGATCAGCGGGATCGCGGCCTCGTCGATATAGCCGAAGCGATGCATGAGATCGTGGAGGATCGGCAGCATGGCGCCCTTCTCGTGCCTGCGGGCGTCGATGAGCGCCTTGGCCTCCGCCTCGCTCCAACCGCTATCCACCATCGCGTCGCCTCCAGGGCCAGCGCATATCGCCGGACTCCGTCGCCTAAACCGCTTAGCCTGCGCCAAGCTTGAGCCTCAGACTGGCAAGTAAACACGGAGTGTCCAAGGTTCAAATTGAACCTAGACAACGATTCATAGATAAAATCTATCGACTCGGCTGCCGCGACGGCATGACGCCGGCGACGATGACCTCCGGCAACGGCATCGCCATCAGGTTGCGCGCCAGCGGAGCCGGGGGATCGCGGTCGGCGACGATGAGGCCGATGGAGCGGCGCGCTGTGGGCTCGATCAGTTCCAGCGCGCGCGTGCTTTCGGGGATGCCGAAGAATTGCAGCAACTGGCGCGGCACGATCGCCGACCAATGGCCGGAAGCGGCGTGGCTGACGAGGTTGAAGATGGAGTTGGTCTCCACCGAAGGCTTCGGCGTCGCCCCCACCGAGCGGAACACGCCGTCGATGATGCGCCGGTTCTGCATGTCGGGCGTCAGCAGGCACAGCTGCGCCTCGGCCGCCTCGCGCCAGGTGAGCGCGCCCCGATCAGCATAGGGGCCGTCGGCGGGTGTGAGGAAGGCGTATTCCTCGACATAGATCGGCCGCGCCCGCACCCGCTCCAGCGGTTCGTTGTCGAGATAAGTGAGGCCGGCGTCGAGTTCGAATTCCTCGATGCCGCGCTGGATCTCCTGGCTGGTGTGCGACAGCACCGCGACAGTGACGCTAGGATAGCGGGCGAAGAACGGCGTCGTCAGGTGCGAGACGATCGGCAGCGCCGTCGGAATGACGCCGATGCGCAGCCGCCCCGAGACGCCGTGGTCGAGCGCCTCGACGCTGCGCTTGAGTTCCTCCACTTCGGCGAGCACGCGATGGGCGTGCTCCAGCGCCAGCTTGCCCTGCGCGGTGAGGCCGAGATAGCGGTGGCCGCGCTCGATGATCGGCGCGCCGAGTTCCTCCTCGAACTGGCGGATGGCGGCCGACAATGTCGGCTGCGTGACATGGCAGGCCTGCGCCGCCCGGCCGAAATGTTGCTCGCGCGCCAGCGCGACGAGATATTCGAACTGCCGGATCACCATAACGGCACTGTAGCGCGGGCGCGGGGCCGGCGCCCAGGGTTTCGCTTGAGGCTAATACGGACATTTCGTATAGTGGCCTGTGGCGCAGGATTTCGAGTGGGACGAGGCCAAGGCGGCGAGCAATCTCGCCAAGCATGGGATTTCGTTCGATGAAGTCATTCACGTCTTCGACGATCCAGGTCACGTCCTATACGAGACCGCTCGGGAAGTGGACAGGGAAGACCGTTTCAAGGCGGTCGGGCTCATCGGCGCAAGTTTTTTCACGGGTCGCGGCGGCGCGAGAAGAATTATTTCCGGGCGCCGCGCCAATCGCAACGAGGAAAGACGCTAAGCCGATCATTCGTTACAAGCTTGCCCTTAGTGATCTGCGCGGGCTCTCTCCGGAGACGCAAGCCCGCATGGACGCCATGACGCAGGAGGAGATCGAGGAGAACGCCCGCACCGATCCCGACAATCCGCCCTCCACCGACGAGGAACTCGCCCGCGGCGTGTTCGGCCGCGACGTGCGCCAGTTGCGCGAATGGCTCGGCCTGTCGCAGCGAGAGTTCGCGACGCGGTTCAGCATCAACTTACGGCGGTTGCAGGATTGGGAGCAGGGGCGATGCGCGCCCGATTCCGTGATCCTGGCCTACCTTAAGATCATCGACCGCGAGCCGGAACTGGTGCGGCGGGTTCTTGAACCGGCGTAACCCTCGCGGCGATCCGTCTCATGGACTTCGCCCGCTTCGCGCCCCAAAGCGCCGCTAGCCAAGGCGCAAGGAGGTCCGATGCCCAAACCCGCCCGCAAGTTTCCGACCCGCCTCGCCATCATCGCCGCAGGCATCGCGCTCATCGCCGCCGCCTTCGCCGCGTATCTCACGCCCACGCGCTCGCGCGCGTCGCTGATCGGCGGCCCGTTCGCGTTGCAAATGGGCGACGGTAAGACGCTGACCGACAAGGATCTCATCGGCCATCCCTATCTCGTCTATTTCGGCTACACCCATTGCCCTGACGTCTGCCCGACGACGCTGGCGCAAATCTCCGACGTGCTGCGCAAGTTGCCCGGCAAGCCGGTCAAGGCGCTTTTCATCACCGTCGATCCCGATCGCGACTCGCCAAAAGCGATGGGCGATTACGTCTCCAGCTTCGACCCCCGCGTCATCGGCCTCTCGGGCTCCCCGGCCGAGGTCGAAAAGGCGGAGAAGGCGTTCCGCGTCTACGCCCGGAAGTCGCCGACGAAGGAAGGCGATTATTCAATGGACCATTCCTCCGTGGTCTATCTGATGGACCGGAACGGCGCTTTCGCCGAAGCGTTCAACCTGGAGCGCAGCGCCGAAGAATCCGCTAAGGAACTCGCGACTTACCTCTGACCCCACGGAGAGCCCGCCGATGTCGACCCACAAAATCCTCAGCGACGCCGAAATCGAGACCGCGCTCAAAGGCGCGGCGGGGTGGACGCGCAAGGGCGAGAACATCGCCAAGACCTTCGCCTTCGAGACCTTCCGCGACGCCATCGCCTATATCGTGCTGGTCGGCATCGAGGCCGAGATGATGAACCACCATCCGGAGTTCCATAATTCCTACAACATCATCGCCTTCTCGTTTTGCACCCACGATGTCGGCCACAAGATCACCGACACCGACATCAAGCTCGCCGAGCGGCTGAACGCGATCGCCGCGCGCTTCCCCAACGTGAAATAGCGTCCGCGCTTGGCAAGGTGAAGTAGCCAGGCTTGGCAAGCCGCCTCCCGCCGGGTTAGGTCAGGGCGGGGGAGGCGCGCATGGGACCGCTAAGCGGATTGAACGTCATTGAAATGGCCGGCATCGGCCCGGCGCCCTTCGTCGGCATGATGCTATCAGACATGGGCGCGGATGTGTTGCGGCTGGACCGCAAGACGGCCGGCGGCGGCGATTCCTTCGATAAGGTCAAGGCGCCCAATTTCGTCGATCGCGGCCGCCGCTCGGCTTGTCTCGATCTCAAGAACGCGCAAGGCGCCGCGCTGGCGCTCGACCTCATCGCCGGCGCCGACGCCGTCATCGAAGGCTTCCGCCCCGGCGTCATGGAGCGCCTCGGCCTCGGCCCCGAGGTCTGCCTCGCGCGCAACCCGAAGCTGGTCTACGGCCGCGTCACCGGCTGGGGCCAGTATGGCCCGCTGGCGCCAACCGCCGGGCACGACATCAACTATATCGCGCTGACCGGCGCGCTGCACGCCATCGGCGGGGCGGAACGGCCGCTGCCGCCGCTCAACCTCATAGGCGATTTCGCTGGCGGGGCGATGATGCTGGCCTTCGGCCTCGTCTGCGCGCTGCTGGAGGCCAAAACCTCGGGGCGCGGGCAGGTCGTCGACGCCGCGATGACCGACGGCGCGGCGACGCTGTCGGCGATGATCTATTCTTTCCACGCCGCCGGCCAGTGGCGCGACGCGCGCGCCGCCAACCTGCTCGACGGCGCGGCGCCGTTCTATCGCGCTTACGCCTGCGCCGACGACAAATTCGTCGCGGTCGGCGCGCTGGAGCCGCAGTTCTTCGCCGCGCTGCTGAAGGGCCTCGACATTGCCGAGGGCGAGTTGCCGGACCGTTGGGATCGCCGCAACTGGCCGGCGATCGCCGCGCGCTTCGAAGCCGTGTTCAAGACCCGCCCGCGCGACGCCTGGGCGGAAATCTTCGCACCCACCGACGCCTGCGTGACGCCGATCCTGTCGCTTACCGAGGCGCCCGCGCATCCGCATAATGTCGCGCGGGAGGCGTTTCGCGGCGCGGAGCCCGCGACCGCGCCGCGCTTCTCGCGCACGCCGGGCGCCATCGCCGGGCCGCCGGTCACTGCGGGCGCGGGCGGCGAGGCGGCGCTGGCGGCGCGCGGCGTGACGGCGGAGCGCCTGGCGGCGTTGAGGGCGAGCGGGGCGATTTAGACCCGCAAAGGCGGGCTCGACCGCCAGCGCAACACCGCCAGCGTCACGCTTTCGAGCGCCTGCGGGCACAGCGAATCCTTGGAGAGGAACGCATGCGCGCCGGCGCGGAAGGCGAGGCGGCGAATGTCGGGCTCGTCGAGATCGGTCAGTACGATGCAGGGCGCGCGTTCATGCAACGCCATATCGTGGATGAAAGCGATCGTGGTTTCCGAGCCCAGCCAATATTCAAGATAGACGACGTCGAAGCGCCGTTGCGACAGCAAAGATTTTGCTTCTTCTAGCGAACGGCAACCGGTGACGCCGATTTCGAGTTGCTTGGAGCGGCCGGCGATCTCCTCCAGCGCGAGGCTGTCGATCGCGTCGGCGTCGATGACCAGGGCGTCGATTTTCTCCCGCGTCGGCACCGCAAAAGCGTCCATCGCGGAGACGATGTCGATCTCGGGAGCAACCAAACTGGGTAAATTTGACAACATTCTGCGCCTCGCAGGCTCAGGCTTGGCTTGGGGCAAACGCGACGCGGAACACTCGGAGAATGCAGGGAACGCGGGCGACGACGAATTCTCGGCGTCTGCCGGATGTTGAGCGGCGCCAACGCTCTGGGCGGCGCGCCTATTTTGCATGACGGATAGCGAAGCCGCCTCTGTTGCGTTTCTCGGCGACCAGCCGTCCCGAAGTTTTGTTGCTGCGCTCATGTATTTGTAACCCATTTACGACGCTAGGGCAAATTGTGCTTGCGTCATCGCGGCTTTTGCTAGCCAAATCGCCGCGATTCGATATGGCGTACTGTCAATGATTTTGCCGTAACGTCAACTCAAAGCGCATCGATTTTCCACAACGTTAAATTGCAGTCACGAATGTCAGGAACGAATGACAGAAATATCGGATTATATTTAAAAGCGTATAGAATTGTAATCTTGCGTTGGGCGCCCAACTATAACACTACAATCATTTGGCAATCGCCGCGCAGCGAGGTTCCTTTCGACGGGTTCCGACAAATTTGATCCAAATCAATGCAGAAAAATGACTGACCGCTGTCGGGTTGAAAATCGAATTGGCTTGGCGATGGGTACGCGAAAGGACAGCTATTGTTCCGCGCCGACTCGCCAATCTGCGGAGATGGCGCCCGAATCACCCAAGCCGTCCCAGCGCGGCGCGCCCGGCCGCGATAAATCCGCGGCGCTCCTTTCCGCGCAGGCGATCGTTTTTGATCGCGCCCGCGAATCACCTGATCGCAACCGCGACGCCCCTCGACGCCTCGGAGTCGCGGCCCGTCACGCACGCCGGCGTTTCGCTTCGACGGCCATCGAAGCCTGGGTGAACAAAACCTGCGCGCCGCATTGCGCGGTGACGTTGGTGGCGTCGTAATTCGGCGCCACTTCGACGACATCGGCGCCGACGACATCGATGCCATCGCAGCCGCGCAAAATAGCGAGCGCCTCGCGCGGCGTCAGGCCGCCGACCTCCGGCGTGCCGGTGCCGGGCGCAAAGCCAGGGTCGAGGCTGTCGACGTCGAAGCTCACATAGGTCGGCCCGTCGCCGAGCACGGCGCGGGCCTTCGCGATCACCGCCTCCACCCCCATCGCCGCGAACTCCTCGGCATGGATGACAGTCATGCCGGAATCGTAGGAGAACTCCCACAGATATTCCGCCCCGCCGCGAATTCCGATCTGGATGACTCTTTGCGGGTCGAGCACGCCGTCGAGCACCGCCTGGCGGAACGGGCCGCCGTGGTGGAATTTCGAGCCCTCATAGGGACCGCCGGTGTCGCAATGGGCGTCGATGTGCAGCATCCCGACCGGGCGCCTCTTGCCGACGGCCTTCAGGATCGGCAGCGAGATCGAATGGTCGCCGCCGACGCTCAACGGCACGACGCCGGACGCGACGACGCGGTTCATGAACGCCTCGATGTCCTCGTGGCAGGATTCCAACGAGAAGCGCGAGCGCATCGGCACATCGCCGACATCGGCGAATTTCGCCAGCGTCAGCGGCGCGCGGCCGAGCACATGCTCATAGGGGCCGACGCGCTCGACGGCGCGCACCGCGCGCGGCCCGAAGCGCGAGCCGGCGCGGTTGGTGACGCCGAGATCCATCGGCACGCCGATGAGCGCGAAATCGAGCCCGCCGAAATCCGGCAGATCCGGCGCCTCGGGCCGGTAGCGCGCGCCCAGGAATGTCGCGACATCGGCGAACGGCCATTTGCGCCGGTCGCCGGAGGCGAACTGGCTCTCCGCCACCGCCTTGAATTTCGGGTCGAACATCTCGCCGCCGAGCGCTTGGCCATAGCGCTCGCGCAGCCGTTTCAGGTTGTCCTGGTCCATTTCACGCCCCGTAAAGCCAGTCGTAACGCTTCAGCAGCCGATCCGGGCCGAGGCCGCGCATGGCGATGTCGCGCGCCAGCGCCATCGGTCCGCTCATGTGGTAAATCCGCGTCTGCGCCAAGGCCTCGCGCTGCACGCGGCTCGCGCGCGGCGCCCGCGCCTCCGAATAGGCGGCGAGCGCTCGCGCCGTGTCGGCGTCGGCCGCCAAAGCCTGCGCGAGGGCGCCTGCGTCCTCGATCGCTTGCGCCGCGCCTTGGGCGAGAAACGGGACCATCGGATGCGCGGCGTCCCCTGTCAGCGCCACACGGCCCGAGGCGTAGGAGGGCAGGGCGGGGCGGGTGTAGAGCGGCCAGGCGCGCCAGTTGCGCGGCGTCTCGATCAGCGCGCGCGCCGGCGCGGACCAGCCGGCGAAGGCGTGCAGCAGCGCCGGCCGGTCGGCCTCGCCGTCCCAGGGATGGCCCGGCGGCGCGCCGCGCCAGCTGGCCTCGATCACCGCCACCAGATTGACGTAAGCGCCCTGGCGCAGCGGATATTGCACGAGATGCGCGCGGGGCCCGAGCCGCAGCGTCACCACGGGCGCGCTCGCCGCGCGGTTCAGCGCCGCCGCTTCCAGCGTGGCGCGGAAGGCGACGCGGCCGGCGAAGGCCGGCGCGTCGTCCGCGCCAAGGCCGAGTTTCTCACGCACTTTCGAGCGCAGGCCATCGGCGCCGATCAGCAGGTCGCCCGCCTCGCTCATCGTCAACAGACCGCGCTTGAACGTCGCCTGCACCTTGTCGGCGTTGGCGCCGTAGCCGACAAGCTCGGTGCCGAGGCGCAACTCGATGGCCGGATCGCGTCTGGCCAGCTCGACAAGCGCGCGTTGTAGATCGGCGCGGTGGATGACGAGATAAGGCGCGCCCCAGCGCGCGGCGGCGTTGGAGAGATCGAGCACGGAAAGCGCCGCCTCGTCGCGTCCGCGCAGGATGCGGATGGCGCGCGGCGCGGTGGCGAGCGGCAAAACCGAGTCGAGCGCGCCGAGGCTGGCGAGAACCCGCGTCGCATTGGGGGAAAGTTGCAGGCCGGCGCCGAATTCCTCCAGCGCCGTCGCGCGCTCGAAGATCACGGCCTCCTGGCCGGATTTGGCGAGCGCCAGCGCTGTCGCGAGGCCGGCGACGCCGGCGCCGGCGATCAGCGCGCGGCGCATGGGCTCACGCGGTTTGGCTCCACTCACAGACGGCGGGCTCGGCGTGCGCGCCGAGCGCGGGATCGTAAACGAAGCGGGTCGAACAATAGGAGCAGATGGCCTCGCCCTCCGACCCCATGTCGATGAAGATATGGGGGTGGTCCTGCGGCGGCGTGGCGCCCATGCACATGAACTCCTTTACGCCCACCTTGATGACGGGGACGCCGGGATCGTTATGGAAATGGGGAATGGCGTGATCCGCCATGCTGCTTGTCCTCATGTGGGCGCTGTAGGCGGGCTTAAAGCATTTTTGCGGGCGGGGGGGAAGCGCGCTCAATTCCCCATTCGCCAAGGCGAGCGCTCCGTCCAACTCGCCAGCGCCTTCTTCGTCCAATCGACCGATTTGTCCGCGTGGCAAATGTTGCAGGCGTTGGGGATTCCCAGCGTCTCAGTTGCAGAGGGCGGAATGAAACGGAACGTGTGGGCGTGGACTTTCACCGCGCCCAGTTCCTCCTCGATTGCGGGCATATGACAGGCGCTACACTCGCTACCCGGAGTGCCGGCCTTGTGATGGGTGTGCGCCTCGATGCTCTCCGCCAAAGGCCCTGTCTGGGTGTTGGGCGCGTGGCAGGTCAGGCAGAGCGCGTTGCCCTTCGCGCGCAGCAGCGACGGATTGTCGCTGCCGTGGGGATCGTGACAGGAAAAACAGGTGACGCCGCGCGTATACATCAGGCTTTGCACGAAATCATTGCCCTGCATCCGGTTCTTATGCGCCGTGCCGTCGGGGAAATGCGTGAATGTGAGATCGCCGAGCTTGTGGTCCTCAAGCCGCCAGAAATCGGCGAGCCTGAGCCCCTGATGAAAGCCGACCGGCCAATCGTAATATTTGCCATTTATCGGATTTCCCGGCGGTCGCCCCTGCGAATGACAGCGGATGCAGGTGTCGTTGGCGGCCACGTAATCGAGCCGGGCGGGATTAATGATGTTGGTCTTCAAAGGATGCGCCGCATGGGCGCTGCCCGCCCCGTGGCAGGCCTCGCAACCGACGTTCCATTCCGTCGGCGTCTTTGTCGCTATGTCATAGTTCACGGAATGACAGCCGTCGCAAAGCGGCCCCGTCGGGCGCTGCATATTGTCCTTGGGGTAATAAGGAACCCACCAGTCGGCGTTGTCGGGCACATGGAAGGGCAGCCAGCGTTTATTGGTAATGTCCCATTGCGCCGGGAG
>JAJYDD010000029.1 GCA_021777795.1 Pseudomonadota bacterium
AGTTGGTGCCGTCGGGCAACATCCTGCCGATGGACGCCAAGAAGATCAAAGAGTTCGACAATATCACGCCGATCTTCACCAAGGGCCAGTTGCCCAACGGCAAGGTAATCGGCGATCAGGGCACGGCGCCCAAGAAGGTGATGTTCGTCGAAGGGCCGAACTCGACCACATTCTCCAAGACGCCGACGCAATGGGTGACCCTGATCCCCACCGTCTACAACGCCGACACGCTGGGCATCCGCCCCGATCTCATCAAGCGGCCGATCGAACATTGGGCGGAGCTTTTGAACCCCGAGTTCAAGGGCAAGGCCGCGATTCTCAACATCCCCTCCATCGGCATCATGGACGCCGCGATGGTTGTGGAATCGATGGGCAAATACAAATACCCCGACAAGGGGAACATGACCCGCAAAGAGATCGACATGACGACGGCGGTGTTGACCGAAGCCAAGAAGGCCGGCCAGTTCCGCGCGTTCTGGAAGGACTTCAACGAGAGCGTCAACCTGATGTCGTCGGGCGAAACGGTGATCCAGTCGATGTGGTCTCCGGCGGTGACGGCGGTGCGCTCGAAGGGCATCGCCTGCGTGTTCCAGCCGTTGAAGGAAGGCTATCGCTCCTGGGCCTCGGGCTTCTGCATGTCGAAGGGCACGACGAAGAAACAGCAGGAGATGATCTACGAGTTCGTCAACTGGTACCTCTCTGGCTGGGCCGGCGCCTATCTCAACCGCCAGGGCTATTATTCCGCGGTGCTGTCGACGGCGAAGCAATATATGAAGCCCTACGAGTGGGCTTATTGGATGGAAGGCAAGCCGGCCGAAAAGGACATCCACGGCCCCGACGGATCGTTGCTGGAGAAGGCGGGCGCGACGCGCGACGGCGGCTCCTATGACGACCGCATGGGCCACGTCGCCTGCTGGAACTCGGTGATGGACGAGAACGACTACATGGTCCGCAAGTGGAACGAGTTCATCGCGGCCTGATTCGGTTTTGAAACGCTCCGCCCCGCACATTGCGGGGCGGATGTCTCCAGCGGACGGGCGGAATGTCGGAAAGCGCAGCGCGACTGCCGATGCAGGCAAAGCCGATCGAGGCGACCAAGCCAGCGCGAAATCTCGATCGCTTCGGCGTGCCGGGATGGCTCCAGGCGATGCCACTGGGGCTCGTGTTCGCGTTTTTCTTCGTCGTGCCGCTGATCCTGGTCGTGATCGTCAGCTTCTGGGATTACAACGATTACCAGATGATGCCGGCGTTTATCACCCGCAGCTATGTCGAGAGCTTCGACGGCTGTTGGACGAACTTCCCCGATTGCACGATCCTGCGCACTTATCTGTCAACCGCCAAATTCTGCCTGATCGTCTGGATTTTGACGTTGCTGATCGGTTTCACGGTCGCCTATTTCCTCGCCTTCTACGTGCGCAGCCAGACGATGCAGATGGTGCTGTTCCTGATCTGCACGATTCCGTTCTGGACCTCGAACGTCATCCGCATGATTTCGTGGATTCCGTTGCTCGGGCGCAACGGCGTCGTCAACCAATTGCTCGTCCATTCCCACATCGTCAACAAGCCGCTGGAATGGCTGCTCTACTCGCCGTTTTCGGTGGCGCTGGCGTTCGTGCATCTGTTCACCTTCTTCATGGTGGCGCCGATCTTCAACTCGATGATGCGCATCGACCGGCGGTTGATCGAGGCCGCCTATGACGGCGGCGCCAGCGGTTGGCAGATGCTGACCAATGTCATCATTCCGCTGTCGAAGCCCGGCATCGCCATCGGCTCGATTTTCGTCGTCACCATCGTGATGGGCGATTTCATCACCTTCGACGTGATGGGCGGCGAACAGATCGCCTCGGCCGGCAAGGCGATCGAGACCCGGCTCAACGCCCTGCAATTCCCGCCCGCCGCCGCCAACGCGGTCATCCTGCTTGGCGTCACCATGCTTATCATCACGGTGCTCAACCGCATCGTCGACATCCGCAAGGAACTGTAGATGAACGAGGGTCGCTCGCCCGCCTTCTATGCGTTAGCCGCCTTCTTCTGTCTGTTCGTGCTGTTCATGTACGGCCCGACGATCGTCATTTTCGTGCTGTCGTTCCAGGGACCGAGCGGCGGCCTCACCTTCCCGATGAACGGGGTCTCCGTGCATTGGTTCGAGAAGCTGTGGGTCGGCGGCGGCATCGTCAACATCTGGGGCGCCTTCGGCCGCTCGCTGGAGCTTGGCGTCGTGGTGATGTTGCTGACGGTGCTGTTGTCGCTGCTGGCGGGGCTCGCCTTTCGCAAACGTTTCCGCGGCTCGGACCTTTTGTTCTACGTCACCATCGCCAGCCTCATCGTGCCCTCGATCGTCACTTCGCTGGGCATCGCGCTCGAATTCCGCCTCGTCGACGATCTCATCAAGAAATACGGGCCGGAATGGCTCACGGACGGGTTCCACACTTCGATGGGCAATTTCACCTCGGGGCTCGGCGCGCATCTAACCTGGACGCTGCCGTTCGGCCTGCTGGTGATGTTCGCGATCTTCAACCGCTTCGACAGCCGTTATGAGGAGGCCGCGCGCGATCTTGGCGCGACGCCGTGGCAGACTTTGCGGCATGTGATCCTGCCGATCATCCTGCCGAGCCTGGTCGGCGTCGGCCTGTTCGGCTTCACTTTGTCTTGGGACGAGATCGCCCGCTCCAGCCAGGTGATGGGCGAGCACAACACCCTGCCGATGGAGCTTCAGGGCCTGACGACGACGGTGACGACGCCCGAGATTTATGCGCTCGGCACGGCGACGACAGGCGTCTCCTTCGCCGTCATCGCGGTCGCTTTGTTCGCCATCGCCATCCTGCGCGCCCGGCAGACCCGCTTCGGCTCCGACGCCGGCAAAGCGTAGTTAACGGTTTGTTAAATATTGGCGCGGATTTTGCGGCATTAGCCGGCAGAGTTTGACGGCGGCCGAAGCGGCCGCCGTCCGAGTGCTTCCCGGGACCGTGGGCTAGAGCCCGCTCAGGCGCGACAGGCGTGGTCCCGGGAACCCAAAAGGTTTCCCCGGGAGCCCAAACCGGGTTCCCGGGAACCCAGTTCTAAGCTTTGATGAACGGGCAATGGCCCTCGCTCAGGGGGCGGAAGGCGTCGTTGGCGGCAATGGTCGAGACCATCTTGAAGGCGTCCCACTTGTTTTTCGATTCCGCCGGGGATTTCACTTCCATCAGATAGACCGGGTGCAGGTGACGGCCGTCCTCGCGAATCCGGCCTTTGCCGAACAGCGGATCGTCGGTCGGCATCGCCTTCATCGCGTTGACCAGCTTGAGGCCGTCTTCGGCGTCCTTCGTTTGCGCATAGTTTTTGAGCAGATGCGCGGTCGCGGCGTACATGCCGGCGTGCATGTCGTTTGGCATCATCTTCTTGGGATGTTTGCCCTGGTAGCGTTTGGCGAAGGCGCGCGTGCCGTCGTTGAAATCCCAGTAGAACGGCGTGGCGACATTCGAGCCTTGCGCGACTTCCAGCCCCAAAGCCGGGATGCCGGTCATGTTGAGCACGAAACAGGCGAGCTTCTGCTTCGGCGTCAGCCCGAATTCATGCGCCTGTTTCATTGTCGTGTAGAGATCGGCTCCGGCGTTGGCGAGGCCCACGACATCGGCGCCGGAGGATTGCGCCTGCAACAGGAAGCTCGAAAAATCCGAGGCGCCGAGGGGATGGCGGGCCTCGCCGAGGACGCTGCCGCCAGCGGCCTTGACGGCGGCGGCGCAATTACCGGCGAGATCTTTGCCGAAGGCGTAATCGGCGGTGATGAAGAACCATTTCTTGCCGCCGGCCGCCGTCATCGTCTTGCCGAAGGCGTGGCCGAGTTCGTAGGTGTCATAAGTCCAATGGATGAAGATGGGCGAACATTTCGCCCCGGTGAGGATCGACGATCCCGCGCCCGAGCCGATCACCGCCTTGTTCTTGGCGGTGGCGACCGCAACGACGGCCAAAGCCACCGCTGAGTTCGGCAGATCCATGATGACGTCGACATGGTCCTCGTCGAACCATTTGCGAGCGATCGCCGCGCCGACATCGGGCTTTTGCTGATGGTCGGCGGAGACAATCTCGGCCCCGACGCCGAGCTTGGCGGCGTAATCGTCGACCGCTAGCTGGGCGGCGATGACGGAGCCGATGCCCTGATCGTCGGAATAGACGCCGGACATGTCGTTCATGACGCCGATCTTGATCGGCTTCACGCCCGCCGCGCGCGCAAAGCCCGGCGTCAGCGCCAGCGCGGCGCCGCTCAGCAGTAGTTCTCGTCGGTTCATTTTCAGTCCTCCCTTTTTAATCTTCTACAGCCGGCTCAACCGCGCCAGCGTCTCGACCAGGCGACGCCGCTCGGCTTCGCCGCCGAGCGCGGCGCGGATCGCCGTCTCCTGCTCGGCTTGCGCGCCGAGCGCGCGGTCGAGCAACTCCCGGCCGGCGCGCGTCAGCGCCAGCGCGTTGGCGCGCCGGTCGGCGCCCGAGCGCAGCCGCTCGGCGAGCCCGCGCCGCTCCAGCCCGTCCATCAGCGCGACGAAATTCGGCCGCTGCACGCCGAGCGCGGCGGCGATGTCGGATTGTCGCCGGCCGGGGTTTTCCTGAATGGCGACCAGCGCCGAAAACTGTGCCGGCGTCAGGTCGAGCGCCTGGAACCGGCGGCCGAAATCCTCGAACACGGCGATCTGGGCGCGACGCAGGAGATAGCCGACGACGCCGTCGAGCATCCCCAGCCTCACCTCGCCGGCGGCCGCGTCGAGGGCTTCTGGCGCGCTCATCTCAGGCCTCGCCGAGGCGGCGGCGCACCGCCTCGGGGATCTCGCGCCCCTTGAGCCGGCTCGGGTCTTCCGGATGCCGCCCCGACCAGACGCGGGTCTCGAACGCCTCGATGGCGAGCGCCTCGCCCCTGAACACGCGATGCTCGACATCGAAACTCGACCGCCGCATCGCCGTGACGCGGGTCTCGATGACGATGTCGTCGCCATAGCTCGACGACAGCAGGAACTTCGCCCGCGTGTCCACCATCGGAAAGCCGATGATGTCGAAGGCGCGCGCCAACTCCGCCCGGCCCCAGCCCGCCTCCTCGATGTGATGATGGGTCGCCGCGTCGAACATCGCGAAATAGCGGGGGTAGAACACGATGCCGGCGGCGTCGCAGTCGCCCCATTCGATGCGCATGGCGCGGCGGGTGGTGAACATCAGCGCGGCGCCATGCGCAAGGCGCCGTCAATGCGGATGGTCTCGCCGTTGATGTAGCCGTTCTCGCAGAGATGGACGACGAGCGCGGCATATTCCTTGGGGTCGCCGAGGCGGGCGGGGTTGGGCACCGAGCGGCCGAGCGAATCCTGCGCGTCCTGCGGCAGGCCGAACAGCATCGGCGTCATGAAGATGCCGGGCGCGATGGTGTTGACGCGGATGTTGAACTGCGCGAGTTCGCGCGCGATCGGCAATGTCATCGCCACGATTCCGCCCTTGGAGGCGGAATAGGCGGCCTGGCCGATCTGGCCCTCGTAGGCGGCGACCGACGCGGTGGAGACAAAGACGCCGCGCTCGCCGTTGTCGAGCGGCGCCGCCTTGGCGAGCGCCGCCGCGACGAGGCGGATCAGGTTGAAGCTGCCGACCAGGTTGACGTTGATGATGCGCTGGAAATCGCTGAGCGGCTGCGCGCCGTCGCGCCCGACGACGCGCTTGGGCGTGCCGATGCCAGCGCAATTGACCAGGATGCGCGCGACCCCATGCGCCGCCTCGGCCGCCGCGACGGCGGCTTCGGCGGAAGCGGCGTCCGAAACGTCGCATTTGAACGCGACGCCGCCGACGGCCTTCGCCGCCTCCTCGGCCGCCGCGAGATTGACGTCGAAGATCGCGATCCTCGCGCCCTTGGCGGCCAGCGCCTCCGCTGTCGCCCGGCCGAGACCGGAGCCGCCGCCGCTGACGATCGCCGCCGCGCCCTGGATGTTCATGCTTATCTCCCTATGACAGTCTGACTTCGTTATCCGCGATCGCCGGCCCATAAAGCGCCTCGACTGTCTCGGCGCGGTTGGCGAGCAGCAGGCGCTGGTTGAGCGAACCCTTGTCGGTCGCCTCGCCGAGGTCGATCGAGGGCGGCGCGCTCAGCAACGCGAGGCGGACAATGCGGGTCGAGGAGCCGGTGGCGGCGGCGGCCAGCGACTTGAGCCGCCCGGCGAAGGCCGCCTTGACGCGGGGGTCGCGCACCATCTCATCGGGCGAGAGGCCGGGCGCGATTGCGGCGAGCGCGGCGAAATTCGGGAACACCAAAGCCCCGATGTCGTCGCGATTCTCGCCGGCGACGACGAGATCCTGCGCCAGCGGCTGAAAATGGTTGAGGAAGGCGATGCGCAGCGGGCCGACGCTGACCCAGGTGCCGGTGGCGAGCTTGAAATCCTCCGACACGCGGCCGTCGAACATGAAGCCGCCGGTCCAGTCGCCGGGCTCGGCTAGCTTCAGCGCGTCGCCGATCTTGTAGAAGCCTTCCTCGTCGAAGGCGGTGGCGTTGAGGTCGGGCCGGCGCCAGTAGCCCGGCGTGATGTTGGGGCCGCGCAGGCGCGCTTCGAGCTTGCCGGCGTTGGGGACGAGCTTCAATTCGACGCCGCGATGCGGCACGCCGACGTTCTGCGTCCGCTCCAGGCCGCGTACGTTGATGATCGCGCCGGGGCCGGTCTCGGTGGAGCCGAGCGAGGTCGTCCACGGCAAGGGCGCGCCCAGCACCTCCGCCGAAAGCGCGCGATAACCCTCGAACACCGGCTGCGACAGGCCAGCGCCGGCATAGAAGAACATTTTCACCCGCGAGAAGAAGGTTTCGCGCAAGGCGGTGTTGGCCTTGAGATGCGGCAACAGCTCCTCGAAACCCTTGGGCACGTTGAAGAAGATCGTCGGGCCGATCTCGGTGAGGTTCTTCACCGTCGTTGCGATGCCGGAGGGCGTCGGGCGGCCGTCGTCGATATAGAACGTGCCGCCGTTGTAGAGGATGAGGCCGAAGCTGGAATTGGAGCCGAAGGTGTGCGCCCAGGGCAGCCATTCCACGAGAATCGGCGGCTCCTCCTTGAAGAACGGCAGCGCCTCGCGCAGCATTTCATGCGAGGCGCATAACATGCGCTGGGTGTTGACGACCGCCTTCGGCGTGCCCGTCGAGCCAGAGGTGAGCAGGAATTTGCCGATGGAATCGGGCGTCAGCGCCGCCCGCGCGGCGCGGGCGGCGGCGCTGACGGGGGTCGCCAACAGCTCGGAAAACGGCGTCGCGTCGGCGGAGATGTCGCCCGTAATCAGGCCGATGTCGCGCGATTTCGCCAGCGCCAGCGCGCGGGCGTAGGCGTTGGCGTCTTGCGCGAAGAAGAAGCTCGGGGTCATCAGTTCGATGACGCCCTTCAGCTTGGAAAGATCCTGGCTGACCAGCGAATAAGCGGTCGAGACCGGGCAAGTCGGCGCGCCGACCGCCATGCCAGCGAGCGACAGCAAGCCGTGTTCGATGGAATTGCCGGAGAGTATGAGCAGCGGCCGCTCGGCGCTGGCGCCGTGGGCGAGCAGCCACGAGCCGATGCGCATCGTCGCATCGAGCGTCTGCGCGTAGCTGATCGTCCGCCAGCCGCCCTTATCGTCGCGCTCGGCGATGAACGGGCGGTCGGGGGTCAGCGCCGCCCAATGTTCGAGCCGGTCGATCCAGGTGTCGGGATGGGCCGGCAGCGGCTCGGCGGTGCGCACATAGGTCACGCCGTCGGCGCGCGCCTCGACGAGCGGGGTCAGCGGACCAAACAGCGCCATCGTTTCCTCCCTTTATTGTTTACGTCGTCAGTCCGGCCGCGCCACCTTGGGGGCGCGTTTGTCGAGAAAGGCGCGCACCCGCGCCTTGGCCTCCGGCGCGCTCTGCGCCAGCGAGGCCATCAAGGATTCCATGACATAGCCGATGCGGGGATCGGCTTCCGCGATGCGCGGCAGCGCCTGGATGACGGCGAAATTGGTCATCGGCGCGTTGGCCGCCATCTTGTGGGCGAGTTCCAGGCCCTTCGCATAGCCAACGCCGTCGTCGACGAGATATTGCGCAAAGCCCAGCGGCGCGCCCTCCTCGGCGGAATAGACGCGCCCGGTCAGCATCATGTCGGCCATGCGGGAGACGCCGATGAGCCGGGGCACGCGCACGGAGCCGCCGCCGCCGACGAAAATGCCGCGCTGCCCCTCCGGCAAAGCGTAGAAGGCCGAACGCTCGGCGACGCGCACATGGGCGGCCGCCGCCAGTTCCAGCCCCCCGCCGACCACCGCGCCGCGCAGCACAGCGACGACGGGCAACGGGCCGAACTCGATCTTCTCGAAACATTGGTGCCAGGAGCGCGAATGCAGCACCCCCTCAAAGGCGTCGCGCTCGGCAAGCTCGCTCAAGTCGAGGCCGGCGGAGAAATTGGGCCCGGTCGCGTGGATGAGCACGGCGCGGGCGTCGGCGGGAAGATGGGAGAAGGTTTCGTCGAGTGCCGCTATGACGCCGTCGTTGAGGGCGTTGCGCTTTTCCGGCCGGTCGACGCCGATGACCAGCACGGGGCCGTCGCGCTCGATTTTGAGCGGGCTCTTCGCGGTCATGACCTCCCCCTTGTTGGTTTTGGTTATATTTCATAACTAAAACCGCGCGTCAAGGGCGAGCATGTTTGCGCGGCGCGAGGCCCGCGCCGCGATCTCCGAGGTTTCGAAGCGTCGAAGTCTTACTGCTGCGGCTTGACGATCATCGTCTTGATGCGCTCGCCGAGTTCGGCGAAGGCGGCGCCGATCGCCTCGACCTGGCCGTCGCGGGCATGATCGGCCTCGGCGCGGCTTTCGCTCAGGCGGCGTTCGAGATCGGCGAAGCGGGCCTCGATGGTCGCCGTCAGCGCGGCCAGCTTGTCCTCCAGACTTTTGATCGACCCGTCGGTGGCGCGGCGGTGATCGCCGAATAGCAATTCGCGCACCTGCTCGATGACTGCGGCGGCGTCGAGCGGCACCGTCGCCTCCGGGCTCTGCGGCGCCATCGCCTCGCCTTCGGGGTGATCGGAATGGGGGGGCATGAATTCGTTGTCCATTGCGACCTCAGGCTGGGCGGTGGCGCTACGAAACCAACATAGCATTGCAATCTTGTCGAAGCGAAGAAACCGGAGCCTTAACCTTACACGGCGCCGCGAATATTCTCGGCGCCTATTCGCCATCCGCCTTTTTCTTGCGCCGCTTGCGCTTGGTCTCGTCGCGTTTGGGTTCGCTGCCGGCGGTGTCGGCGACGCGCTTGGCGAGCGCCGCCGCCCGCGTCTGCGCCAGTCGCGAGGCGCAGAAGCCGAGCCTGGATTCCGCGACATAGTCGCGGCACGCATCGTCGCGCGCGGCGGAGAAATCGCTCTGCTCGCGCGCCAGCGAGGCGGCGGCGTCCTTGTCCCGGCGCTCCAGCGCGCGCAGGCTCGCCTTGATCGAGCGGTCGGCGAGGGTGCGCAGCTTCGAGATCGCCTTGGGCTCTTTGTCGAGATCGGCGGCGTCCGGCCCCCACAGGCCGCTCGGGCTCGCCCGGCAATCGGCGGCGGAGAACACGCAGGCGTCGGTCTGCGCCGGAACCAGCACGGCGCCGTCGACGACATCGAAGCTGAGCGGGCAGGCGGGAATGGCGGCCGAATAGCGCGGCAGGCCGTCGGGCTCGCCCTGCGGCACGGCCTCGATCGGCGTCTGCGCGACGATGTCGATGCGGCATTGTTGCGCGGGATTGGAGACGACCTCGCCGAGCAGCACGTATTTGACGATCTTTAGCGCCTTGTCGTCGCCCTTCGCCAGCTCCAACTCGCCGCTGCGGCCGTTGAGCTTCAGGGGCTTGTCGAGGAGGGCGGCGGGATCGGCTTCCAGCCGCGCGGCGGGCGCGCGGCGGGGATGGCGTCGCTTCGGCGCCGCGCCATCGGCCTTGGCGGGGGTGGGCGCATCGGGCGCCGCGCCGGGCAGGGCAAGCTGGGCTTGGGCCGGGCCTGCGCCGAGGACGGCGAGGACGGCGAGGGCGATGAGCCGTCTCATGGGCGCGATCTCCGCAAACCCAAGCCACCCTCGCGTTGCGGCGCCAATCCCATCCGTCTCTCCATCACGAAAATCCCGGGTTTTGCGCCTTGAACGCGCCCAAGGGCCGCCTTGCGCGCCCTTGGACCCCCTCCTATATACCGCCCGAGTTCGGCGGGAAGGGCGTCATCGCCCGAGACCGGCGGAATTGAACCGAGCATCGGGGACCGGCGGAGATAGACCACCCGCCATGCCTGGCCGCTTCGGGGCCTCGCGGTCTCGCGAAACATGGGGAAACAACGATGGCTAAAGTAATAGGGATCGACCTCGGGACGACCAACTCCTGCGTCGCGGTGATGGAAGGCGCGACGCCCAAGGTGATCGAGAATTCGGAAGGCGCGCGCACGACCCCGTCGATCGTCGCCTTCACCGACGATGGCGAGCGTCTCGTCGGCCAGCCGGCCAAGCGCCAGGGGGTGACCAATCCCGAGCGCACCTTCTTCGCGATCAAGCGCCTGATCGGGCGTTCCTTCGACGATCCGATGACCAAGAAGGACATGGGGCTGGTCCCCTACAAGATCGTCAAGGCCGCCAACGGCGACGCCTGGGTGACGTCCGACGGCAAGCAATATTCGCCCTCGCAGATTTCAGCCTTCACCTTGCAAAAAATGAAGGAGACGGCGGAGGCCTATCTCGGCACGCCGGTCACGCAGGCCGTCATCACCGTTCCCGCCTATTTCAACGACGCCCAGCGTCAGGCGACCAAGGACGCCGGCAAGATCGCCGGCCTTGAGGTGCTGCGCATCATCAACGAGCCGACGGCGGCGGCGCTCGCCTATGGCCTCGACAAGAAGAAGGCCGGCACGATCGCGGTCTATGACCTCGGCGGCGGCACCTTCGACATTTCCATTCTCGAAATCGGCGACGGCGTGTTCGAGGTGAAGTCGACCAACGGCGACACCTTCCTCGGCGGCGAAGATTTCGACATGCGCCTCGTCGAATACCTCGCTTCGGAATTCAAGAAGGAGCAGGGCATCGACCTGACCAAGGACAAGCTCGCCCTTCAGCGTTTGAAGGAGGCGGCCGAGAAGGCCAAGATCGAGCTGTCGAGCGCGACCCAGACCGACATCAACTTGCCCTACATCACGGCCGACGCCACCGGCCCGAAGCATCTTGCGCTGAAGCTGACGCGCGCGAAATTCGAGGCGCTGGTCGACGACCTCATCCAGCGCACCGTCGAGCCGTGCAAGAAGGCGTTGAAGGACGCGGGGCTGCTCGCCAACCAGATCGACGAAGTCGTTCTCGTCGGCGGCATGACGCGCATGCCCAAGGTGCAGGAGATCGTCCAGAAGTACTTCGGCAAGGAGCCGCATAAGGGCGTCAACCCCGACGAGGTGGTGGCGATCGGCGCGGCGGTGCAGGCCGGCGTCCTCCAGGGCGACGTCAAGGACGTGCTGCTGCTCGACGTGACGCCGCTGTCGCTCGGCATCGAGACCCTCGGCGGCGTGTTCACCAGGCTTATCGACCGCAACACGACGATCCCGACCAAGAAGAGCCAGGTGTTCTCCACCGCCGAAGACAACCAGACGGCGGTGACGATCCGGGTGTTCCAGGGCGAGCGCGAGATGGCGGCCGACAACAAGATGCTTGGCCAGTTCGATCTCGTCGGCATCCCCTCCGCGCCGCGCGGCGTGCCGCAGGTCGAAGTCACCTTCGACATCGACGCCAACGGCATCGTCAACGTGACGGCGAAGGACAAGGCGACCAACAAGGAGCAGCAGATCCGCATCCAGGCGTCGGGCGGCCTCAGCGACGCCGACATCAACAAGATGGTGAAGGACGCGGAGGCGAACGCGGCCGAGGACAAGAAGCGCCGCGAATCTGTCGACGCCAAGAACCACGGCGAATCGCTGATCCACGACGCCGAAAAGGCGCTGAAGGAATATAGCGATAAGGTCTCGGCGGCCGACAAGAGCGCCATCGAGGCGGCGGTCGTCGCGTTGCGCACCGCGCTGGAGGGTGATGACGTCGAGGCGATCAAGGCCCGCACCAACGACCTGATGCAGGCGCAGATGAAGCTTGGCGAAGCCATGTACAAGGCCCAGCAGGCGGCGGGGCCGGAAGCCGGCGCCGCTGGCGCGCAGGGTCCGAAGGATGACGTCATCGACGCCGACTTCCGCGAGGTCGGCGACGACGACAAGAAGAAGTCGGCGTAGGGTTCGCTCTCAGCTTGAAACGACGGCCCTCGGGGGAACTCGGGGGCCATTGGCGTCGGGATCGCGGTGTCAGCCAAACAGACGCCCGCACCGCGTTCGAGGTCGCCGTCGCCGACATGCGGGGGTATGCCGCCGGTGACGAAAGGAATGGCGGCGAGAAGACGTTTTCAGGTTCGGACTTCTGACCCCTCAGATCCCGGATCAAGAGCTTGCGCATCCCCGCTTTCCCCCCTATCTGCAATCAACAGTTCGGGGCGGGCGCGGCGGGCGCGCGGCGTCCCTGTTCGCGCGTGCGGAGACAGCCGCTGAAATGGCCAAACGCGATTTCTACGAAATTCTCGGCGTCGCCAAGACCGCCACTGAAGCCGAATTGAAGTCGGCGTTCCGCAAGACCGCGATGTCCTGCCATCCCGACCGCCACCCCGGCGACAAGCAGGCCGAGGCGCGCTTCAAGGAACTCAACGAAGCCTATCAGCACCTGTCCGACCCGCAGAAGCGCGCCGCCTATGACCGCTTCGGCCACGCCGCCTTCGAACAGGGAGGCGGCGGGGCGGCGGACGGGTTCGGCTCGATGTCCGACATTTTCGACGATCTCTTCGGCGACATCATGGGCCGGCGCAACACGCGCAGCCCCACCGGCAAGGAGCGCGGCGCCGATCTGCGCTACAATCTCGAAATCAGTCTGGAAGAAGCGTTCAAGGGCAAGAACGCCTCGATCAAGCTGCCAACCAGCGTCACCTGCGAGACCTGCCAGGGCTCCGGCGCCAAGCCCGGCTCGAAGCCGACCGTCTGCCGCACCTGCGCCGGACAGGGGCGCGTGCGCAATCAGCAGGGCTTCTTCGCCATCGAGCGCACCTGCCCGACCTGCCACGGCCGCGGCCAGACCATCGACAACCCCTGCGAGCGCTGCGCCGGCGCCGGCCGCGTCATGCGCGAGAGGGCGCTGTCGGTCAACGTGCCGGCGGGCGTCGAGGACGGCACGCGCATCCGTCTTTCGGGCGAGGGCGAGGCGGGCTTGCGCGGCGGCGGACCGGGCGATCTCTATATTTTCCTGTCCATCAAGCCGCATCCGTTCTTCCAGCGCGACGGGGCCGATCTCTATTGCCGCGTGCCGATCTCGATGGTGCAAGCGTCGCTTGGCGGCGAATTCTCCGTGCGTACGCTCGATGGCGGCGACGCCAAGGTGCGCGTCCCCGAGGGTTCGCAATCCGGCCGGCAACTCAAGTTGCGGGCCAAGGGCATGCCGATCCTGCGTTCGCGCGACATCGGCGACCTCTATATTCAGGTCGTAGTCGAGACGCCGCAGAACCTCACCCGACGGCAGCGTGAGTTGCTGCTGGAGTTCGAGGCCGAATCCTCCCACAAAACGCATCCCGAAAGCACGGGGTTCCTTGCGAAGATGAAGGAATTCTTCGAAGGTTTGGGATAGGGCGTTCGCATGTCCTTGCGTCTCAGCCGCCCCAAGCCCGATACGCACGCGCCGCAGAGCGACGGTGAAACGTTCCTGCGCCGTTTTCTCGGCGATCCCAAACGCACCGGCGCCGTGGCCCCTTCGAGCCCGTTCCTCGCCCGCGAGATGGCGCGCGCCGTCGATCCGATGGCGCCGGGCCTCGTCGTCGAACTCGGACCGGGAACGGGGCCGGTGACCAAGGCGCTGATCGCGCGCGGAATTCGGCGCGAGCGGTTGCTGCTGGTCGAATTCGATCCCTATTTCTGCAACCTGTTGGCCGGGCGCTTTCCCCGCGCGCGCGTCCTGCGCGGCGACGCCTATGCCTTGGGCGAGACGCTGGCGGGACGGGTGACGCAGCCGGTGGCGGCGGTGGTGTCGAGCCTGCCGCTGCTTAACGAGACGCCGGAGCGGCGCATGGCGCTGCTCGACGACGCCTTCGCGCTGATGGGGCCGGAGGGGGTGTTCGTGCAATTCACCTATGGCCTGCGCTCGCCGATGCCGCGCGAGGCGCTGGCGGGGCGCTACGTCGCGCGTAGCGGCCCGCCGATCCTGCGCAATCTGCCGCCGGCGAGCGTGTGGACCTATCGCCTGCGCGGGTCCGCCGCGGAGCCGAAGGTGATGAAGTTCAGGGACCACGCCGAGCGGCTGGGCGCGCGCTTCGGCGAACGTTGCCGGGCGACCGAGACGATGATCGGGCGCCACAGCGACCGCGTGAAGGAAATCATCAAGCGAGAGGCCGCCGCTTTCGGCCGTCGCGGCGACCGGCCATGACGCCGCGCGACCGGCTGATCGTCGCGCTCGACGCGCCCTCGGCGGATGCTGCGCGGGCGCTGGTGGCGCGGCTCGGCGACAGCGTCACTTTCTACAAGATCGGCATGGAGTTGATCTATGGCGGCGGCGGACTGGCGCTGGCCGAGGCGCTGATCGGCGAAGGCAAGCGCATCTTCATCGACCTCAAGCTGCACGATATTCCCCACACCGTCGAGCGCGCGACCGCGCAGATCGCCACGCTCGGCGCGACCTTCCTTACCGTGCACGCCTATCCGCAGACCATGCGCGCGGCCCTCGTCGGCGCGGCGGGCTCGAACCTCAAGCTGCTCGGCGTCACCGTGCTGACCTCGGCCGACGATGCCGATCTCGCTGAGGCCGGCTACGCCTTTGGCGCCCGTGCGCTGGTCGCGCGTCGCGCCGCCCAGGCCGAGGCGATCGGGCTTGCCGGCGTGGTGGCGAGCGCCGCCGAGGCGGCGACATTGCGCGCCGAAGGGCGCCGGCTGACGCTGGTCTGCCCCGGCATTCGCCCCGCCGGCGGCGACGCCGGCGACCAGAAGCGCGTCGCGACCCCGGCGCGCGCCATCGCCGAGGGGGCCGATTATCTGGTGATCGGCCGGCCGATCACCGGGGCGGCGGAGCCGCGCGCGGCGGCGGAGGCGATTGTGGCGGAGATGGCGGCGGCGGCCTAGCCGGCCGTTTCGACCCCGGCGCAGGCCCAGACATCGTTCCGCCAGGCTTCATAGCCGAGCAGTTCGCGATCCTCGGTCTAGGAGCCGGGTTGGCGTAAAAGTTCAAGCCGCGAATCCTCGTCTCACGGCTCCAACTCGCTGTCCCAGTAAAGGTAATCCATCCAACTCGCGTGCAGGTAGTTGGGCGGGAACAGCCGGCCGTTCTGGTGCAAATCGTGCACCGTCGGCTGGTAGGGCGCGCGCGCGGGGAACATATGCGCCTTGGCGGGCATCATGTCGGCCTTGCGCAGATTGCAGCCGGAACAGGCTGCAACTACGTTATCCCACGAGGTGACGCCGCCTTTCGAGCGCGGCACGACATGATCGAACGTCAGATCGTCGCGCGCGCCGCAATATTGGCAGGTGAAGCGATCACGAAGGAACACGTTGAATCGCGTGAAGGCGGGAAAACGCGAAGGTTTGACATAGGCCTTCAGCGACACCACCGAGGGCAGCCGCATGGAGAAGCTCGGCGACCGCACCGCCTGATCGTATTCCGAGACGATGTTGACCCGATCCAGAAACACCGCCTTGATCGCATCCTGCCAAGACCAGATCGACAGGGGATAATAGCTCAACGGCCGAAAGTCGGCGTTGAGCACCAGCGCCGGGCAAGTCTCCGGCGAAACCGCTTGGACATGAACCGTCAAGAGGCGCTCCGTTCCTCCGTGGGTTCGCACACCGGAACACGCCGGCCCCAGGAACTCAGTGTAACCCGATGATGACGGCGTTGTGAAGGCCTGAAAATCTCAAGGAATCCGGGCCTCGATGCCGTACATGTCGTCGTCGGAGAGGCCGAAATGGTGGCCGATCTCGTGAATCAGCACATGGGCCACCACCGCCTCGAAACTGTCCTCGCCCTCGCGCCAGTATTCGAGCAGCGGCTGGCGATAGAGCCAGATCATGTTGGGCAGCGCGCCGGTTTGGGCCGTCGCCCCGCCCTGCGCGAGGCCGCGGCCGCGAAACAGGCCGAGAATGTCGTACTCGCTCTCGGCCTGCATCTCGCGCAGCGTTTCGGCGTCGGGGAAATCGGCGACCTGGATCACGAGCCCCTCGCACAGGGCTCGGAATTCCGCCGGCAGGGTGGCGAAAGCGTGCTGCGCGATGGCGTCGAGATCGTCGAGGCTCGGCGGGCGCAGCGGACCGATATCGGTCATGCCGGCCTGCCTGCGAAGGCGCGGCGGCGCAGATCCTCCAACCGCCCCAGCAGCGCGCCGGCGCGCCCGGCGGCGGCGCGGCGAATCGCGGCGGCGCTTTGCGGAAACTCCGACAGCACGCGACGGAAGGTGGCGCTCGGCACCCGCAGCAGCAGGCAATCGCGCGCCGCGCGCGCGTCGGCCGGGCGCTGCGTCTCGACCAGCAGCGCGGTCTCGCCGATCAGGGCGCCGACGCCGGCGCGCCGCTCGCCGTCGCCGCGAGTGAGGACGACCTCGCCCTCCAGCACGAAATAGGCGCCGTCGGCGGGCTCGCCAGCCGAGAACAGCGCCTCCCCGGCGCGCAGAGTGCGCTTTTCGCAGGAGAAGGCGAGCAATTGCAGCGCCTCGCGCGGCAGCGCGTTGAAAGGCCGGACGCCGGAAAGCCGACGGACATCGGCGTCGAGGCTCAAACCTCGGCCCTCCCGCGCGTCGCCGCCCTCGGGGGTAGGCTCACGGCAGCAGCTTGTAGCCGCCGCCGTCCGTCACCAGAAGCTGCGCATCGGCTGGATTGTCCTCGATCTTCTGGCGCAGCCTGTAGATATGGGTCTCCAGCGTATGCGTGGTGACATTGGCGTTGTAGCCCCAGACCTCGCGCAGCAGCGTTTCGCGCGCCACGCTCTGGCGCTCGGCGCGATGCAGGAAGCGCAGGATCGCCGCCTCCTTCTCGGTCAGCCGCAGTTTGCCGCCGCGATCGTCGAGCAGCATCTTGTTGGCGGGGCGGAACAGGTATC
>JAJYDD010000486.1 GCA_021777795.1 Pseudomonadota bacterium
CCGTTCGCGCTGACGCTCGCCGCCGCGCTCGCTTGGGGCGCGGGCAATGTCGTCGGCAAGCGGATCGGCCGCGTCGACGCCATCGCCTTCATCGCCTGGTCGAGCCTCGTCGCGCCACTGCCGATGCTGGCGCTGTCTTTCGTCACCGCCCCGCAGGCGACGCTGGCCGCACTTCTGCACCCGAGCCTAAAACTGGCGCTCTGCGTCGCCAGCCTGTCCTATGGCGGCACCTTGTTCAGCTATGGCCTGTGGGCGCGGCTGCTGGCCAAATACACAGCGGCGGCGGTGATGCCTTTCGCGCTGCTGGTGCCGGTGGCTGGCATGGCCTCGGCGGCGCTGCTGTTCGGCGAGCGGCCGAGCGCGCTGGAATTCGTCGGCGCGGCGGTGGTGATGCTGGGGCTCGCCTTCAACGTGATGAGCGGACGGCGCGCCGCCGGTCTCGCCCGACAATCCGCATAAAGCCGCGATTGAAAGGGCAAGCGCGCATCTGCTAAGCCGCCGCGCAATCCAAGAGGCCCGCCATGCACGACATCAGAGCGATTCGCGACGATCCCCACGGTTTCGACGCCGGGCTGGCGCGCCGAAGCCTGCCGCCGCGCTCGGCCGAATTGCTGGCGCTCGACGACCAGCGCCGCGCCGCGATCGCCGAATTGCAGAAGGCGCAAGAGCGCCGCAACGCGGCCTCGAAAGAGATCGGCGCCCTCGCGCGCACGGACCCCGCGGCGGCCGAGGCGCTGAAAGCGGAAGTCGCCGCGATCAAGCAGAATATGCCGGCGCTGGAGGCGGCCGAGAAAGCCGCGCTCGCAGCCCTCGACGCCGAGCTGATGGCGATCCCCAATCTGCCCGGCCCCGACGCGCCGGACGGCAAGGACGAGAACGACAATGTCGAGGTCCGCCGCTTCGGCGAGCCGCCGCATTTTCCCGAGGGGTTCAAGCCGAAGGAGCATTTCGAGCTGGGCGAGGCCCTGGGGCTGATGGATTTCGAGACTGCGGCGAAGCTTTCGGGCGCGCGCTTTGTCGTGCTGAAAGGGGCGCTGGCGCGGTTGGAGCGGGCGCTGATGCAGTTCATGCTCGATCTGCACACGACCGAGCACGGCTATACCGAAATCAACCCGCCGGTGCTGGTGCGCGACGAGGCGATGTACGGGACGGCGCAACTGCCGAAGTTTCGGGAGGATCAAATCCATGGACTTTCAATTTTCTTGGATTCTGTACTTTCGCCAAAACAAATTGAACTAATTGAAAATTTGCAACAAGAAAATGCTCGCCTTGGCGTAAAAAATTTCGAATCTGACGATCAGATATTGGAAATATTGCGGGGGTTCGGTGCGACGGACGCAAGCGAAAACTGGGGGATTATTTTAGATTTTATTGAAAGAACGACAAAAATAAACAAGAGAAATTACGAGGATTTACACACTATATTGAGTGCTACGGTTGATTACATGGCGCGCTCTAAGCGTGAGAGGCTGTGGCTCATCCCCACCGCCGAAGTCCCCATGACCAACATGGTGCGCGAGCAAATCCTCGACGAGCGCACGCTCCCCCTGCGCTTCACCGCCGGCACGCTGTGTTTCCGCGCCGAGGCGGGCGCGGCGGGGCGCGATACGCGCGGCATGATCCGCCAGCACCAGTTCGAGAAAGTGGAACTGGTCTCGATCACCACGCCGGAGCAATCGGGCGAGGAGCACGAGAAAATGACCCGCGCCGCCGAGGAGGTGCTGAAGCGCCTCGGCCTGCATTTCCGCACCGTCGCGCTCTCCACCGGCGACATGGGCTTTTCGTCGCGCAAGACCTACGACATCGAGGTCTGGCTGCCGGGGCAGAACCGCTTCCGCGAGATTTCGTCCTGCTCGGTGTGCGGCGATTTCCAGGCGCGGCGCATGAACGCCCGCTGCCGCGCCCCCGACGCCAAGGCGACGCGCTTCGTCCACACGCTCAACGGCTCCGGCGTCGCCGTCGGCCGCGCCCTCGTGGCGGTGATGGAGACCTACCAGACGCCGGACGGCGGCATCGAAGTGCCCGAGGCGCTGCGGGCTTACATGGGCGGGGTGGATCGGATACGCCCGGCGGGGTAGGGCTGCGCCATTGGCGGCAGTCGGACGGCCCCTGCCTCTTGATGGGGGAGGGTTGGGGTGGGGGTTGAAAACCACTGCGCGTTCAGGGTGTTGCGGCTCCTCCTCCTCGAAGGGGAGGGGATCTCGGGGAGCGGCGAAGGTGCTAAACCTCCGTCGCCACCGGGCAATCCTCCCGCCCGCCCCATTCCGACCACGAGCCGTCATAGAGCCCGGCGACTTCGCCGCCGGCTTCCTCGACCGCCAGCGCCAGGATCGCGGCGCTGACGCCGGAGCCGCAGGTGGTCAGCACCGGGCGGCTGAGATCGACGCCATGCGCTTTCAACGTCTCGATCAGCGCGGCCTTGGGCTTCAACTGCCCATGCTCCAGCACCTGCCCATAGGGCAGGTTGAGCGCGCCGGGCATGTGGCCGCATTTGAGGCCCGGCCGGGGTTCCGGCGCGCGGCCCGCGAAGCGGTCGGCGGGGCGGGCGTCGAGCACCTGCGCCGAGCCGTGCGACAGCGCCGCCTTCACGTCGTCCACGCCCGCGACCATGTGAGGATCGAGGCGCGGCGTGAATGTCGCCGGCTTCGGGTTCGCCTCGCCGCCCTCGATCGCGCGGCCCTCATGCGTCCATTTCGGCAGGCCGCCTTCGAGGATGAAAACGTCCTTCGCGCCGAAGGCGCGCAGCGTCCACCACACCCGCGCCGCCGCGAACAGGCCCAGCGAGTCGTAGATCACGAAACGCATGCCGTCGCCGAGGCCTAGTTCGCCCATCGCGCGCGCGAAAGCCTGCGGCGCCGGCAGCATGTGCGGCAGACCCGAGGATGTGTCGGCGATCTCGTCGATGTTGAAGAACACCGCGCCGGGAATGTGGCCTTCGCGATACTCGGCGTCGCCTTTGCGCGGGCTGGTCGGCATGTGCCAGGAGGCGTCGATCACGCGCAGGTCGGGGTCGCCGAGATGGGCGTCGAGCCAGTCGGTCGAGACGAAATTAGCGTGGGTCATTCGCGCTCGACCCGCATCCAGCCGTTGAGGCCCAGCCGCTCCTGCGGCAGATAGGCGCCCTTATAGGCCATCTTGCGCGAGCCCTCGACCCAATAGCCGAGATAAACATGCGGCAGGCCCATGCGCCGCGCCTTCTCGATATGGTCGAGGATGACATAGGCGCCGAGCGAGCGCTGGGCCAAGCCGGGATCGTAGAAGGAATAAACCAGCGAAAGCCCGTCGGCGAGCCGGTCGGTGAGGCAGGCGGCGACCAGCGGCCCCTCGCCGCGCCCGTTGATCGGCGTGTCCGGCCCGCGACGCCGATATTCGGTGACGAAGGTGTCGATATGGCTGTCCTCGACCATCATCGAATAATCGAGCACCGACATGTCGGCCATGCCGCCGTCGGGATGGCGCGAATCGAGATAATCGCGAAACAGCGAATATTGCTCCGGCGTCGGCTTCGGCGCCGCCGGCGCGCCGATGAGATCGCC
>JAJYDD010000487.1 GCA_021777795.1 Pseudomonadota bacterium
CGGCGCACGATCTGGGCGCGGCTGAGCCCCGCACATTCGGCCGCCTCGACATGGCCGCGCGGCACCGCCTCGAAGCCTAAGCGAAACACCTCGCTGAAATAGGCGCCGCCATAGACGGAAAGCGCCATCAGCCCCGCCGGCAAGGCGTCGAGCGACAAGCCCATGTAAGGCCCGCCGAAATAGAGCAGATAAAGCTGCACCAGGAACGGCGTGCCGCGGAAAACCTCGACATAGGCGAGCAATAAAGCGTTGAGCCAGCGCGGCCCATAGCGGCGCGCCACCGCCACGGCAAAGCCGATGACGCAGGCGCCGACGAGGCTGACCAGCCACACCCAGAGGGTGACGCCGAGCGCGTTGAGCAGATCGGGCAGCTTGGAGACGATGAGCCCGACGTCGAACCTCACCGGCGCCCCCACGACAGCCGCCGCTCGGCATAGGCGCCAAGCCCCGCCACGACGCGGTTGATGAGGAAATAGAGCAGACCCGCCGCGCTATAGAGCTGGATCGGCAGATAGGTCGAGTTGGCGAGATCGGCCGCCATCTTGGTCAGTTCGACGACGCCGACGACGGAGACCAGCGACGAGGCTTTCAGAATCAATATCGCCTCGTTGACCACGGCGGGCAGCGTCAGGCGGAAGGCGATGGGCGCGCGGATGCGCAGCAGTTGCTGCCAGGGCGTCAGCCCCAGCATGTCGGCGCTCTCCAGCAGGCCCTTGGGCACGCTGAGGAAGCCGCCGCGCAGGTTCTCGGCCTGATAGGCGCTGGTGCAGAGCGACAGCCCCGCCACGGCGGCGACCTCGCTCGGCACATTGAGCCCGATGGCGGGCAGGAGATTGTAGATCACCAGCAATTGCACGAGCAGCGGCACGCCGCGAAAGAAGCTCACATAGGCGCGGGCCGGCCAAGCCAGCACGCGATGGCTGGACGCCCGGGCCGAGGCGACGCCCATGCCGATCGTGATTCCAACCACGATGGAGATGGCGCTGATGAGGATGGTGTAGAGCGCGGCCTCGACGAGCAGGCCGAAGAGTTGGAGGGTCATGAGCTTTGCCCATCCAGCCAAGCCTGTGCCGTCATGGCCGGGCTTGTCCCGGCCATCCACGCCGCTGAGAGAACGCTCGGCTCAAGTCTCAGCTCCGGGCCTTCAGACAAACGGTTGGTCGCTTCGAATCGACGTTGTTACGTCACGACGTGGATGGCCGGGACAAGCCCGGCCATGACTACCCGCGCTCAGATGTTCGGCGTCGTCACCGCGTCCGGCGTGTCGAAGCTGACGCCGAACCATTTCTTTTGCAGCGTCGCCATGCGTCCGTCTTTCTTCATCTTCACCAAGGCGGCGTCGATGGCGTTCATCAGGCTGGCGTCGTCGGCGCCCTTGCGGCCGATGTAGCCGAAATAGGTCTTCACGCCGAAGGTTGGCAGCACCACCGCGAAAGTCTGCGGCCGCTGCTTGGCGACGAAGGCGATGTTGGGCAGCGAATTGCCGACCGCCACGACGCGGCCCGCTGCGAGATCGGCGTAGGCTTCGTTGAAGCCGACATATTCCTTGACCTTGACGCCGCCCGGCAGCTTGTCGCCGAAGGCCTTGGTCTGCGTGAGCTGGGCGGTGGCCTTGGCCTCGCCGATGGTCTTGCCGGCGATGTCCTCAGGCTTCATGATCGACTTGTCGCCCGCGCGCTTCATCAGCGCGACGGTCGCCTCGGCGATCGGGGCGGAGAACACATAGTGCTCCATGCGCGCCTTGGTGATGGTGGCGGGGCCGGCGACGACGTCGAACTTCTTGGCCTCCAGGCCCGGCAGCACGCCGTCCCAAGGCAGCGTCACCCATTCGATCTTGACGCCAAGCTCCTTGCCGATCTCATCGAACAGGTCGACGTTGAGCCCGACATGCTTCCCGGCGTCGATGAAATCGAACGGCGCGAATTCGGTCTCTGTGCCAACCTTCATGACCCCGGCGGCCTTGACCTTGGCGAGCGTATCCTCCGCGTATGCCGATACGCTCGTCGCCAACGCCAGCCCCAGGCCGAGCGTCAGCGCCAAAAACCCACGCTTGTTCATATCCAACCCCTCCGTCACGCTAAGTTGTCAATCGACGGGAAGCCGGCGCCCATGTCAAGCGTCGGCGCGCCAAGTTTTGCGCGTCTCAAGCCGCGACGGCGCGACAAAAAGCGGCGAGCGCGGCCAATGTTTCGGCGGCGCGCTCGAATTGCGGCGCGTGGCCGCAACCGGGCAGCAACAACGTCTCGACCTCGCGCGCGCGGGCGCGGATCTCGTCGATCTGGCGCAGCGTGCCATAGGCGTCGTCCTCGCCCTGGATGGCGAGCGCCGGGACGCGCCAACGCTCGATATATTCGGCGATGCTCCAGCGCGTGAAGGCGGGATCGAGCCAGGCGCGGCTCCAGCCATAAAACGCGCCCTCGACGTCGGCGTGATATTTGGCCAATCGCGGCTTCAGGTCGCCCTCGGCGAAGGCGCGCTCGGCGCCGGCGATCGCCGCCAGTCCATGCGCCTCGGCGAAGAAATGCGGCGCGATGAGCGCGATTCCCGCTAGTTGAGGGTCGTCGAACGCCCCCGCGAAGATCGCAGCGATCGAGGCGCCGTCGCTATGGCCGACGAGAATCGCGCGGCGCACGCCGACCTCGCCGAGCACGCGCGGCAATGTCTCGACCGCCTCGCGCGTCATGTAATCTAGCGGGCGGGGCAGGGTTACGGGCGTCGAGCGGCCATAGCCGAGGCGCGAATAGGCGATGACGCCGAGGCCCGTCGCCGACGCCAGCTTCTGCGGGACATCGCGCCATAAAGCGAGGCAGCCGAGGCCCTCGTGCAGCAGCACGATCGTCGGCGCGTCCTGCGGCGGCGGGCCGAAGGCCGCGAATTCCAGCCGCGCGCCTTCGATGTCGAGAAACCCGGCCTTGCCGGGCGTCCAGGCGTGCGATGTCATGGCCCCTCCGCTGGCGCCTCATAGGACGGCGCGCGGCGCTTGACCACTGCGGGCGAAGCTGCGAGGCCGGCGGCCTCCGCGAGATCATCACATGGCCCGGCTCGTCGCCGCCCTGCGCTTCGTTTTTGCCGAATTTGCGCCGCTTCTGGTGTTCTGGGCGCTCGTTTCGCTGTTCGGCGTCAAGATCGCCATCGCCGGGTCGCTGCTGGCGATTCTCGCCGATTCCGCGCTCAGGGTTTATTGGCGTCGGCCTTTCACGCGGATTTATCTGGTCGTCAGCGCCTTGACGCTGGGTTTCGGCGCCGTCGATCTCTGCGTGGCGACACCGTTCCTGCTGGTCTACGAAGCGCCGATCACCAATGCGCTGACCGGGATCGCCTTCGTCGTCGGCGCTTTCGGCGAAAAGCCGATGGTGCAGGAAATCGCCGAGCGCCGCCCCGGCGCCGATATTCCGCAGACCAAGGAAGTGCGTCGCTTCTTCCGGCTGTTCACGCTGATCTGGGCCGGCTATTTCTTCGTCAAGGCGGCGGGCTTTCTCTATCTCGCCGCGAGCTTTCCGCTGACGCAGGCGCTGGCCCTGCGCTCGG
>JAJYDD010000488.1 GCA_021777795.1 Pseudomonadota bacterium
CCTCGATTTGCGAGGATAGGAGGGCTTCGTCGCGGACGTGCAAGCCCTTTCGGCGGGCTGCGGCAGCGATCGCCCGCCGATTCCAAGACCTCCGCGCGACGTCTCGATCCGGAAGGCCCGGCAGGTCGAGCTTCCACAGGTTTCCCACCGTCGCCGGTCGAAGACGGGTTTGTCGTCGCAAACCGCGCGGCTAAGAATAACCGTCGGCGCCTTGGTGTGGCGGTGTAGGAACGGGCGGGCGGCGGGTGCGGATTTCGGACAGCGACATCTTGCGGCATGTCGGCGCACGCGCCGCCGAAGCGGGACGCGTCTATCAGCGCCAGGGCCGTGTCGTCGCGTTCGAGGAACGCTCGCCTGAAATCGTGGCGCAAGTGCTGGGCTCGGCGCCGGCGCCCTATAGCGTCAGAATCAAGGTCGCGGCGGCCGACGGGCAAGGCCCGCGCATCGAAGGCGCCTGCTCCTGCCCCGTGGGGGCCTATTGCAAACATATCGCCGCGACGCTGATCGAAAGTCGCATACGCGATTCCGACGTCGCGGCAGGGCGAAAGACTGAGCCGTTATCGCCGACGCCGGGTCGGCAGGCGCAAGGCGACGATCCGCTCCCGCCGCACATCTCGCAGTGGATCGCGGCGCTGGAGCGCTCGCAAGCGGCGGATTCCGAGGCCTTTCCGCCGGATGCGCAAAACCGGCTGATCTATGTTTTCTCGGCGCCCGAATATCGCCACGCGCCGTCGTTCCTGCATGTCGAAGCCGTGTCGGCGCGTGTGCTGAAGAGCGGCGGCTTTTCCAACTCGGCGGCAAAGCCGGATTTTTTCAACCTTTTGTCGGAAAACCCGCCCCGATACATCCGCCCCTCGGATGTGAAGATCGTGCGTTGGCTGAGCATGGCGCGCGGAACCGCCTATAGCGGGCCGATCCGGCTCAGGGACGATGCCGCCTGGGAGATCATCGAGGCCGCCATCGCCACGGGGCGCGCCCGCCTGGACAGTCTCCACGGTTCGCCCCTGACGCTGGGGCCGGATCGGCCCGGCAAGATCGTCTGGAAGCTCGGCGATGACGCGCATCTGCGCCCCGTGATCGAGGTCGAGGCCGGAATGACGGCGTTTCTCGCCGCCCCGTCGGGCTATATCGACCGCGCGGCCAGCGTCATCGGGCGGCTGGGGCTCGATGTCGAGCCCAAGATCGCCGCCGCGGTGCTGGCCGCGCCGGCGCTGCCGGCGCGATGGGCCGCCAAAGTCGCACGGCTGATCGAGCAACGCGCGCCTGGGGCCGCCGCGGCGCGCCCGGCGTCGGTGGAGCCGCCGCTGCGCATCGCGCAAAGCCCGGTTCCGGCGCTGCGGCTGTTCCGGGCCGAGCTGCCGGCGGAATTGCCCGAAAATGCGACGCATCGTCGTCCCTCCTGGCAATACGCGCTTCCCCCCGAAATGGAGAGCGTCGCCTTGGCGCGCCTGAGTTTTCGTTACGGCGCGGCGTCTCTTGCCCACGGTGAGGCCGCTGCGGTCGTGAGCACGGTCGCGCATGGCCGGGTGCTGGAGATCGTGCGCCGGCCGGCGGAAGAGGCGGCCGCTGTCGCGCAATTGGCGGCGCAGGGCCTCGCGAAGGCGGGCGAAGTCCGGCTGGGAACCCCAGCGCGGCATCGGCGCGACTTCGTTCCGGAGGGGGACGAATTCGCCTGGTTCGATTTCCTTTATCACGGTCTGCCGGCGCTGCGCGACGCCGGCTTCGTCATTGAGATCGACGACGACTTCCCGCATCGGCTGTTGCGCGGCGGCGGCGCGTTCGAGATCGGGCTCAGCGAGTCCTCTGGCTTCGATTGGTTCGAACTCGATCTCGGCGTCACCATCGAGGGCGTGCGCGTCGATCTGATCGGCCCGATCTGCGACCTGATCGCCTCGCCGTTTTTCGACGCCGCCGGCTATCGCCCCTTCGACGACGACGACGAGCCGTTCTATCTGCCGCTCCCCGATGGCCGCTGTCTCGCCCTGCCCCATTCGCGGCTGATGCCGATCATGCAGGCGATCCACGAACTCTCCTGCGCCGGGGCCCTGTTCGACGGCGCCGGGTCGCTGCGGCTGTCGCGCGGCGACGCGGCGGCGATCGCGGCGTTCGAAGACGCCACGCGCGAAGCCGGCGTCGTCTTTCGTGGCGGCGAAGCGCTGCGGGCCATGGGGCGCAAATTGAAAGAGATCGGCGGCCTGCCGCGCCGCGCGCCGCCGGAGAATTTCGTCGCCGAATTGCGCCCCTATCAAGCCGACGGCCTGTCCTGGCTGAGCTTCCTGCACGAAATGGGCCTCGGCGGCATTCTCGCCGACGACATGGGGCTCGGCAAAACCGTACAGGCGCTGGCGCTGATTGCGGGGGAGAAAGCGGACGGTCGTCTCGACCGACCGGCGCTCGTCGTCGCGCCGACGAGCCTGATGGCCAATTGGCGGCTGGAGGCGGAGAAGTTCGCGCCCGACTTGAAAGTACTGACGCTGCATGGGCTCGACCGCAAGGCGCGGTTCGACTCCATTCCCGACAGCGATCTCGTGTTGACCACCTATCCGCTGATCGGGCGCGACAAAGAGGTGCTCCAGGCGCAAAGCTGGTCGCTGCTGATCCTCGACGAGGCGCAAACCGTCAAGAACCCGGATGCGACGACGACGCGCCTGATCCGCGAACTGACCGCGCGCCAGCGTTTTGCGCTGACCGGCACGCCGTTAGAGAACCATCTCGGCGAGTTGTGGTCGTTGTTCGATGTGGTGTCGCCAGGATTCCTTGGCGACCGCGCCTGGTTCACAAAAGCGTTCCGCACGCCGATCGAAAAGCGCGGCGAGGCGGAGCGGGCGCGCCATCTCGCGCGCCGGGTGAGGCCGTTTTTGCTACGCCGGACGAAAGATCAGGTCGCGGGCGAGTTGCCGCCCAAGACCGAAATGGTCGAGCGCATCGAAATGGAGCGCGAACAGCGCGACCTCTACGAATCGATCCGGCTTTCCATGCACGCCAAGGTCCGCGCCGCCATTGCCGCCAAGGGCCTGAATCGCTCCCGCATCGTCGTGCTCGACGCGCTGTTGAAAATGCGCCAGGCGTGTTGCGACCCCCGGTTGCTCAAGCTGACGGGCCAGCCGAACGCGAAGCTGAGGTCCGCCAAGCTCGAGCGGCTCGACGAGTTGTTGGAGGCGCTGATAGCGGAAGGCCGGCGTATCCTGATCTTCTCGCAATTCACCTCGATGCTCGATCTCATCCGGCTGCGGCTTGAGGCCAGGAAACTCGGCTATTGCTTGCTGACGGGTGACACCCGCGATCGGCAGAAGGAAATCCTGGCGTTTCAGAACGGCGAGAAATCTCTGTTTCTCATCAGCCTGAAGGCGGGCGGCGTGGGCCTCAACCTGACCGCCGCCGACACCGTGATCCTCTATGACCCCTGGTGGAATCCGGCGGTGGAAGAACAGGCGATCGACCGCGCGCATCGGATCGGTCAGGATAAGCCGGTGTTCGTCCACAAGCTGGTGATGGCTGAGACGATCGAGGAGAAGATGGAGGAAA
>JAJYDD010000030.1 GCA_021777795.1 Pseudomonadota bacterium
GCCCTTGAAGGTCGCCCCCGAGACATCGGCGACATGGCCCTTCATCGCCCGGATCCAGCCCTTGCGCGACAGCAGCACCGTGATCGGCTCGCGCTCGATAAAGCTCTCGGCGAGATCGACCTCGACGTCGGGCGGCGCCTCGAAGCGGGTGCGGCGCTTGCCGATCTTGGTCTCCGGCCCGTATTTCTTCTTGGTGTCGCGGATTTCGTGAGCGATCACCTGCCATTGCTTGCGCTCGGAGCCGAGCAATTCCTCGATCTGCCCCTTCTCCAGCGCGAGCGCCGTCTCCTCCTTGCGCAACTCCATTTCCTCCAGCCGGCGCAAGCTGCGCAACCGCGTGTCGAGGATGTAATTGGCCTGATTGTCGGTGAGCTTGAAGCGTGCGACCAGCGCGGGCTTGGGCTCGTCGGATTCGCGGATGATGCGGATGACCTCGTCGAGATTGAGGTAGACGATCATCATGCCGGCGAGCAGTTCGAGCCGGCGCTCGATCGCCGCCAGCCGGTGACGCGAGCGGCGCAGCAGCACGTCGCGGCGATGGTCGAGCCATTGCTGCAAGGCCTCGACGAGCGACACCACGCGCGGCGTGATGCCATCGACCAGCACGTTCATGTTGACGGAGATGCGGGTCTGCAACTCGCTGAGCTTGAAGAGTTGCTCCATCAGCACGGCCGGCTCGACATTGCGGGCGCGCGGCTCCAGCACGATGCGCACGTCCTCGGCGCTCTCGTCGCGCACGTCGGCGAGCAGCGGCGCCTTTTTCAGGTTGACGAGTTCGGCCAGCGCCTCGATCAGCCGCGATTTCTGCACGCCATAGGGAATTTCGGTGACGACGGCGACCCAGCCGCCGCGTCCGGTCTCCTCCTTTTCCCAGCGGGCGCGCAGGTTGAAGCCGCCGCGCCCGGTGCGGTAGACCTCGGTGATGGCGGCGCGCTCGTCGATCAGCACGCCGCCGGTCGGGAAATCCGGGCCGGGGACATAATTGATGAGCGCATCGACGTCCGCTTCCGGGTGGGCGATGAGATAAAGCGCGGCGTCGAGGAGTTCGGCGACATTGTGCGGCGGCACGCTGGTCGCCATGCCGACGGCGATGCCCTGCGCGCCATTGGCGAGCAGGTTGGGGGTCGCGGCGGGCAGCACCACCGGCTCCTGCTGGTCGCCGGAATAATTGTCGCGCCAATCGACGGCGTCCTCGTCGATGCCTTCCAGCAGCAGGCGGGCGAAATCGGTGAGGCGGGCCTCGGTGTAGCGATAGGCGGCGGCGTTGTCGCCGTCGATATTGCCGAAATTGCCCTGGCCCTCGACCAGTGGATAGCGCGAGGCGAAATCCTGCGCGAGGCGCACCAGCGCCTCATAGATCGCCTGATCGCCGTGCGGATGGAACGAGCCCATCACGTCGCCGACGATTTTCGCGCATTTCTTGAACGCCGTGCCGGGGTCGAGCCTCAGCACGTGCATCCCGTAGAGGATGCGCCGATGCACGGGCTTGAGGCCATCGCGCGCGTCGGGCAGGGCGCGGCCCATGATGGTGGACAGCGCATAGGCGAGATAGCGCTCTTCCAGCGCGTCGCGCAGGTTGACGTTGATCGGTTCCGACGGCGGCGGAGGAGGGGGCGGAGCGGCTCGGGCCATGCTGTCGCGTTAGCGGAGAGCCGCCGCCGGGGCAAGGGGTAAAACGGGAACGCTCCCCGCGCTTTCCCACGCGCGCCGGGTGCGATAGCGTGTCTCCCAGACAGGCGCCCCGCGAAGGCGCCTCGCGCGGGAGGAAACATGGCCGTCAGGACGCTCGCCGACATCGCGGCTTTGGAGCGCACGCCGCTCGACGAACGCGGCCTGCCGCGCTCGACCTTCGCCATGCTGCGCGCCTCGGCGGAGCGTTTCGGCGACAAAATCGCGTTCCGTCACCTGACCCAGGGCGTGCCCGAGGAGCCGACGCGCGACCTGACGTACCGCGAGCTTTTCCGCCGCGTCACCCAGGCGGCGAACCTGTTTCGCGCGCTCGGCGTCGAGCCTGGAACCTCGGTCTCGATGCTGTTGCCGCTCCTGCCGGAAAGCTATGTCGCCATGATCGGCGCGCAGACGGTGGGGCTCGCCAATCCCATCAATTTCCTGCTGGAGCCGCAACAGATCGCCACGCTGCTGCGCGAGGCGAATTGCCGCGTGCTGCTGGCGCCCGAACCCGATCTCGTGCCCGGCCTGTGGGCCAAGGTCGAGGCGGCGGCGGCGCTGCTGAGCGAAAAGCCGACGCTGTTGAGCGTCGGCGATTTCGCCGCCGCGCTTCAGCGCCAGCCCGGCGACGCGCTGACCTTCGCGCGCGACATCAGCCCCGGCGACGTCGCCTCGCTGTTCCACACCGGCGGCACGACGGCGCTGCCCAAACTCGCCCGCCACACCCACGGCGGGCTGATGCTGCAATGTTTCGTCAACGCGGCGATGCAGGATTTGCGCGAGGATGACGTGTGGCTGACCGGCGTGCCGATCTTCCATGTCGGGGGGGCGAATTGCGCGGGGCTGACGGCGTTGGCGCAGGGCGCGACCAATGTGCTGCTGACCCCCGCCGGTTTCCGCAACCCCAATGTCGTGCGCCATTTCTGGGCGATCGCCGAGCGCTTTCGCGCCACCGTCATCGGCATGGTGCCGACGAGCTGGGGCGCGGTGCTCAACACGCCCCACGAGGGTTTCGATCTGTCGGGCCTGCGCTTCTGCGTCTCCGGCGCCGCGACTTTGCCGGCCGAGGTGGCGCGCCAGGTCGAACAGCGGCTCGGCCGCCAGGTCTGCGAAGGCTGGGGCATGACGGAGACCCACGGCTACGCGACGATGACGTCGGCGCTGGGCGTCGCCAAGGTCGGCGCCATCGGCCTGCGCGTTCCCTATACCGAGTTGATCGTGGCGGTCGTAAAGGCGGGCCGCGTCGAGCGGCAGGCGGCGACCGGCGAGATCGGCCGCGTGCTGGTGCGCGGGCCGATGGTGTTCGCCGGCTACGCCAATGACGCCCACAACCAGGGCGCCTGGATCAAGGCGGACGACGGCGCGGATTGGTTCGACACCGGCGACCTCGGCCGCTTCGACGAGGACGGCTATGTCTGGCTGACCGGGCGCGCCAAGGACGTCATCATCCGCGGCGGCCACAACATCGACCCGCTGACCATCGAGGAGGCGCTGCACCAACACCCCGCCGTGGAGATGGCGGCGGCGGTCGGCCGGCCCGACGCCCACGCGGGCGAAATCCCCATCGTCTTCGTGCAGTTGAAGCCGGGCGCCTCCGCCTCGCCCGAGGCATTGCAGGCTTTCGCGCGCGAGCGGGTGGCGGAGCGCGCCGCGGCGCCGGCCGAGGTGCGCGTGCTGGCGCAGATGCCGCTAACGGCGGTCGGCAAGATATTCAAGCCGGCTTTGCGCGAGATCGCCGCCAAGGAGGCGCTGAGCCAAGCCATCGCCGGACTGGTCGAGGGCGTGAGCGTCGAGGTCGCCGCCCATCCCAAGCACGGCGCGCTGGCGAGGGTGCGACCGGCCGCGCCTCTGGCGCCGGCGACCGAGGCGGCGCTGCGGGAGCTGCTCGGGCGGTTTCAGATCAGGACGGAGTTGGCGGCGCCGGAGTAGCGGTTGGGGGCAGCGGGCCATCGCGCCGCGCCCTGGCTCTGGTCCGGCTCGACGACGGCCGCCACATCGGCGCTTCACGAGAACGCGCCCGGCAAAAACGGCGCGGCCTGCTACCGCGAATCGCGCCCATCGCGCATAGTCCGGCCCATGAAATCGCTTCGCCTGCTGCGCCAGTCCGCCGCCGATCCCCGCCTCGCGCTGATGCTGGGCCTGGGCTATTCCTCGGGGCTGCCGATCCTGTTGATCTTCTCCACGCAATCGGCGTGGTTGCGAGAGGCGAAAGTGTCGGTCGTCGAGATCGGCCTGATGAGCTATTGCGCGCTGGCCTATTCGTTCAAATTCCTCTGGGCGCCGCTGATCGACCGTTTCGACGCGCCGGGGCTGGCGCGGTGGCTCGGCCGGCGGCGGGCGTGGATGCTGCTCTCCCAGCTTGGCGTCGCCGCCGGGCTCATCGGCCTGGCCTTCGCCAAGCCCGCCGAGGGGCTTGCCTGGAGCATCGGCTTCGCCGCGCTCACCGCCTTCGCGGCGGCGACGCAGGATGTGACCATCGACGGCTGGCGCATCGACGCCGCCCCGCCCGAGCGGCAGGGGATGATGACAGCGGTCTATAGCCTGGGCTACCGCCTGGGCATGATTTGCGCCGGGGCGGGGGCGTTCTATCTCGCCGATTACGGCGGCTGGCGGCTGGCCTATCTCGCCATGTCGGGGCTGACGCTCGTCGGCATGATCGCCTGCCTGCTGTCGCCGAGGCTCGACCGCGTCGCGGGGCCGGCGCCGAATTTTCAGACTTCGTTCGTCGAGCCGCTGGCCGATCTCGTGCGCCGCCACTCGACGGCGATCGCGCCGATCCTGCTGCTGGTGGCGCTATACCGGCTGCCCGATTTCGTCTCCGGCGTGATGGCGAACCCGCTCTATATCGACCTTGGCTTCACCAAATCCGACATCGCCACCGTCTCGAAGCTTTATGGCGTGTGGATTGGCATCGGCGGCGCCTTCGCCGGCGGCTGGCTTTCCGGCCGCATCGGGCTGATGCCGACGCTGCTGATCGGCGGCGTCGCGGCCTCGGCCTCGCATCTGTCGTTGAGCCTGCTGGCTGGCCATCCCGGCCGGCTCGATCTGTTGACGCTCGCCGTCAGCGTCGAGAGCTTCGCCTCGGGCTTCGCCGGGGCGGCGCTGATCGCCTACATGTCGTCGCTGGTCTCGCCGTTCTATGCGGCGACGCAATATGCGCTGCTGTCGTCGCTTTATGCGCTGCCCGGCAAGTTCGTCGGCGGGCTCTCGGGCGAGATGGTCAAGGCGATGGGCTATTCGCGCTTTTTCGCCACGACGGCGCTGATCGGCGTCCCGGTCGCGCTGCTTTGCCTCGTCGTCTGGCGACAGCGGGCTGCGCGCAATTTCGCGCCCGCCTCGCAATCCTGATCGCGGCCCCGATCGAGACTCGCGGTGCGGCAGGCGGCCGATGGCGCCCACCCAAATCGAACGCCTCACGCTTCGTTGATCGAAATCAATGAGCGCGCCTCGACGACGGCGCAACTCCTGTTTGAGGTGATTGTCCGCAGGAGGGGCGAATCGTGTCGACATCGGTAGCGGCGAAATCCGTCAGGACGGGCGAGGCGGGGCTGGCGATTGTCCTCCTGGCGCTGGCCTTCGCGGCCATTTTCATCACGTCGCGGGCCTATACGGGGGCCTTCGCCTTCCACACAAGCCTGTTCGCGATCGCCAGTTTCGCGGGCGCGGCGGCCATCGCGTGGCGCTATCAGCATCGCGAGGCCGAGACGCCGCTGATGATTGACGGCCGGCCCAACTACAATTTCGGCCCGGTCAAGTTCATGTCGCTGGCGGCGCTGTTCTGGGGGCTGGCGGGCACCTCGGTCGGGCTTTATCTGGCGCTGGAGCTGGCCTTTCCCTGGCTCAACTTCAGCACCGCCTACATCAATTTCGGCCGCTTGCGGCCGCTGCACACCTCGGCGGTGATCTTCGCCTTCGGCGGCAACGTGCTGCTATCGACCTCGTTCTATGTCGTTCAGCGCACTTGTCGCGCGCGGCTGGCTGGCGATCTGGCGCCCTGGTTCGTGGCGCTCGGCTACAATTTCTTCATCGTCATAGCGGGCACCGGCTATCTGCTCGGCATCACCCGCAGCCACGAATACGCGGAGCCGGAATGGTATGCGACCTCGTTCCTGGTCGTCGTGTGGGTGACGTATCTGCTCGTCTTCCTCGGCACCATCGCGCGCCGCGTCGAGCCGCATATCTATGTCGCCAACTGGTTCTATCTCGCCTTCATCGTCACGATCGCCGTGCTGGTGCTCGGCAACAACACCGAGGTTCCGGTCTCGCTGTTCAGCTCGAAATCCTATCCGGTCTGGTCCGGCGTGCAGGATGCGATGATCCAATGGTGGTACGGCCACAACGCCGTCGGCTTCTTCCTCACCGCCGGCTTCCTGGCCATCATGTATTATTTCGTGCCCAAGCGCGCCGAGCGGCCGGTCTATTCCTACCGGTTGTCGATCGTCCACTTCTGGGCGCTGATCTTCCTCTATATCTGGGCCGGCCCGCATCATCTGCATTATACGGCGCTGCCCGATTGGGCGCAGACGCTGGGCATGACGTTTTCGATCATGCTGTGGATGCCGTCCTGGGGCGGCATGATTAACGGCCTGATGACGCTTTCCGGCGCCTGGGACAAGCTGCGCACCGATCCGGTGCTGCGCATGATGGTGGTGTCGATCGCCTTCTACGGCATGGCGACCTTCGAGGGGCCGGTCATGTCGATCAAGGAGATCAACGCTCTCAGCCATTACACGGATTGGGGCATCGGCCACGTTCATTCGGGCTCGCTCGGCTGGGTCGCCTTCGTCTCGTTCGGCGCGCTCTATTGCATGATCCCGTGGGTGTTCCAGCGCGAGCTGTATTCCAAGCGGCTGGTTGAATGGCACTTCTGGATCGCCACCATCGGCATCGTCTTTTATATCACGTCGATGTGGGTGGCCGGCATCATGCAGGGCCTGATGTGGCGCGCCTACACCGATCAGGGCTATCTCGAATATTCCTTCGTCGAGACGGTTCAGGCCATGCACCCGATGTATGTCATCCGGGCGCTGGGCGGGGCGATGTTCGTCTCCGGCATCGTCATCATGATCTTCAACATCTACAAGACGCTCGCGTCCCCGGCGCTCGCACCGGCGCCCGGGCTCGGCGCGGCCCAGCTCGCGCCGGCGGAATAAGGGGGCGGCCATGTCCAATACGCCAAACATACGCCTGCCGAGCCACAAGATCTTCGAGACCAACTCGCTGGTCCTGCTCATCGGCATCGTGGTCGCCATCGCCATCGGCGGCATCGTCGAGGTCGTGCCGCTGTTCTATCTGAAGAATACGATCGAGGCGGTGAAGGGCATGCGCCCTTATACGCCGCTGGAGCTGGCGGGCTTCAACATCTATGTGCGCGAGGGCTGCTACCTCTGCCATTCGCAGATGATCCGCCCCTTGCGCGACGAGGTCGAGCGCTACGGCCATTATTCGCTGGCCGCCGAGAGCATGTACGATCACCCGTTCCAATGGGGCTCGAAGCGCAACGGGCCGGATCTCGCCCGCATCGGCGGCAAATATTCCGACGATTGGCATCGCGCGCATCTCGACAATCCGCGCTCGGTGGCGCCGGCCTCGATCATGCCGGGCTATCCGTTCCTGGCCGAGACGCCGCTCGATTATAAGCACATCAAGGAGAACATGATCGCGCAGTCGCGCGTTGGCGTGCCTTATACGAAAGAGGACATCGCCAACGCTGTCGACGATCTGCGCGCGCAGGCGGGGGCCAAGGGCGGCGACGCGCTGGTCAAGCGATATCCCAAGGCGATCGTGCGCGATCTCACCGCCGAGCCCGACATCACCGAGGCCGACGCGCTCATCGCCTATCTGCAACAACTGGGCACGCACGTAGACTTCAAGCTCTACGACGACGCGGCCAACATTCGCTGAAGGGGGCGCACCATGTCCGATTACGAAAGCTGGCGCCAATTCGCCGCGAGTTGGGGGATGGCCTATTTCGCCGCGATCTTCGTCGTTGCCGTCATCTTCGCGATGCTGCCTTCGCGCAAGCGCGCCTATGACGAGGCGGCGCAGATTCCGCTGAGGGATGATTGATCATGACCGACGGCGCTCATCCCCACATCGATCCCAAGACCGGCAAGTCGACGACTGGCCACGAATGGGACGGCATCCGCGAGCTTAACACGCCGCTGCCGCGCTGGTGGCTGTGGACTTTCTACGCCTGCATCCTGTGGGCGTTCGGCTATTGGCTGCTCTATCCGGCTTGGCCGCTCGTGCATGGGGCGACCCAGGGCCTTTTAGGTTGGCACGCGCGCTCCGCCGTGGTGGAGGATCTCAAGCAGCTCCAGACATTGCGCGCCCCCTCGATCGACAAGCTTCAGGCCGCCTCGCTCTCTGACATCGAAAAGACGCCGGATTTGTTGGAGATCGCGCGCGCGCAGGGCTCGGCTTTGTTCGCCAACAATTGCGCGCCCTGTCACGGCGCCGGCGGGCAGGGCGCGAAGGGTTATCCCAACCTCAACGCCGACCGCTGGCTGTGGGGCGGCACGCTGAAGGACATCCAGGCCACCATCACGCATGGCGCGCGCTGGGACGCCGACCCCGCCACGCATTCGAGCCTGATGCCTTCGTTCGGCCGCGACGGCATCCTCAAGCCCGCTGAGATCAGGGCGACCGCCAATTACGTGCGCTCGCTGTCGGGCCTGAAGACCGACCCGGGCGCCGATCTCGCGCTGGGGCGCAAAACCTTCGCCGACAATTGCGCGCCCTGCCACGGATCGCAGGGCAAGGGCAACAAGGAGATGGGCGCGCCCAATCTCACAACCAGGGTCTGGCTCTACGGCAACAGGCTCTCCGATATTGTCAACCGCATCACCGTCGGCGGCGGCGGCCAGATGCCGGCCTGGGGCGAAAAGCTCACGGGTGAGCAGATCAAGGCTTTGACGGTGTTCGTGCATAGCCTGGGCGGCGGCCAGTGAGCCAGCTCGACATCCATGCGCCGGTCGAGGACATCGACGACGGCCCGCTCTATGCGGCGGCGAAAAAGGTCTATCCGCGCGCCGTCGCTGGCTTCTACCGGCAGGTCAAATGGGCGGTGCTGGTGTTCGCGCTGGCCGTCTATTATCTGTTGCCGTTCGTGCGTTGGGATCGCGGCCCCAACGAGCCCAACCAAGCCGTGCTCGTCGATCTCGAACACCGGCGGTTCTTCTTCTTCTGGATCGAGCTGTGGCCGCAGGAGGTTTATTACTTCACCGGCCTGCTCATCATCGCCGCGCTGACGCTGTTCCTGATGAACGCGCTGGCGGGGCGCGTCTGGTGCGGCTACATGTGCCCGCAGACGGTTTGGACGGATCTGTTCTTCGCTGTCGAGCGCTGGGTCGAGGGCGATCGGCGCGAGCGCATGCACAAGGACGCCGGGCCGCACGATGCGCGCTGGCGCCGCGAGAAAATCACCAAACACGCGATCTGGCTCCTCATCGCCTGGTGGACCGGCGGCGCCTGGGTGCTCTATTTCGCCGACGCGCCGCATCTGGTGGTCAGCCTCGCCACGCTTCAGGCGCCTTTCATCGCCTACGCGGCGATCGGCGTGCTCACCTTCACCACCTATGTCTTCGCCGGCTTCATGCGCGAGCAGGTTTGTCTCTACATGTGCCCGTGGCCGCGCATTCAGGCGGCGCTGACCGACGAGCACGCGCTCAACGTCTCCTACAAATATTCGCGCGGCGAGCCGCGCATGTCGTTGAAGAAGTCCCAGGCCGCAGCGGCGCATGGCGAGCAGGTCGGCGATTGCGTCGATTGCACCTATTGCGTCGAGGTCTGCCCGACGGGCGTCGATATCCGCGAAGGCCCCAACCTCGGCTGCATCCAGTGCGGGCTGTGCATCGACGCCTGCGATTCCGTGATGGAGCGCATCGGCCGCCCGACCCGGCTCATCGCCTACGAGACCGACGTCAACATCAAGCGCCGCGCCGAGCGGCTGCCGCCGGTCTACAAGCTCATCCGCGCGCGCACGGTGCTCTACAGCGCCATCATCGCCGCCGTCGGCGCGGTGATGCTTTATGCGCTGACCTCGCGCACCGACGCCTCGGTGGCCGTCATCCACGATCGCAATCCGCTGTTCGTGCGCACCGCCGACGGCTCGATCCGCAACGGCTACGAATTGCGCATCGCCAACAAGGCCCCCGTCAATCGCCGCTACTGGCTCAGCGTCGAGGGCGTCCCCGGTCTCAACGTCGAGATCGTCGGCGAGAGCAAGGGCGCGGCGGCGAGCATCGAGGTCGGCCCGGATCAAACCAGCGATGTGCGGCTGCTGCTCACCGCGCCACGGCCGCCCGCCGCTGCCTCCACCGCGCTCACGTTCACCCTGGTCGGGTCAAACGACAAGGTTGCGGCCACGACCAAGGATTTCTTCCGCTCGGACGCGCAATAGGACGAATGCGATGAGGAATGCGACGACGGTCTCGACTCCTAATCCGCTCACCGGCGGCAAGGTGCTGCTGATATTGGTCGGCTTTTTTGGCGTCACCATCGCCGTCGATGGGCTGATGAGCTATGACGCCTTGTCGACTTTTCGCGGCGAAGTCGTCGATCACCCCTATGAGGCGGGCCTTGCCTATAACAACCAGATCGCGGCGGCGGATGCGCAGAGCGAGCGCCACTGGAAGGTTGACGTCACGCTCGCCGGCGGCGGCGTGCGCGCGGTGTTCCGCGACGCGCAAGGCCAGCCGCTCGACGGGCTCGCTGTCGCCGGCGTCTTCGCCGCGCCGGCCGATGTAAAGCGCGACCGGCCGTTCTCGATGCGGGGAACGGGAGGCGGGGCCTATGTCGGCGGCCAGAGCCCGCCCTCGGGCGTGTGGGATTTGAAGCTCAAGGCGACGCGCGGCGGCCAGACGATGTTCCAATCGAAGAACAGGGTGACGCTGCGGTGAGCGCGGCGCCTACGGGCGAGCGCGAGGCGGATTTCGCGGTGCAGGGGATCACCTGCGCCGCCTGCATCGGCGTTGTCGAGCGCGCCGTCGCCGCCTTGCCGGGCGGCCCGAGCGCGCGGCTCAATTATGCGACGCGGCGGCTGCGGGTGAGTTGGGACGGCGATGCGTTCGAGCCGATGCGCGTCGCCGAGGCGCTGAAGCCGTTGGGTTATGTCGCGCGCCCCTTCGAGATCGGCGAGCTTGAACGCGCCGACGCCGAACATATGCAATATCTGCTGCGTTGCCTGGCGGTAGCGGGCTTTGCGACGATGAATGTGATGCTGCTGTCGGTCTCGGTGTGGGCGGGCGGCATCGACCCCGCGACGCGCGATCTCTTCCATTGGATTTCGGCGCTGCTGGCGCTGCCGGCGGCCGCTTACGCGGGCCGGCCGTTTTTCGTAAGCGCGGGGCGGGCCTTGCGCGGGCGCGCCCTCAACATGGACGTGCCGATCTCGCTCGGCCTTGCGCTGGCGCTCGGCATGTCCCTGGCGGAGACCGCGCGCGGCGCCGAGCACGCCTATTTCGACAGCGCGCTGATGCTGATGTTCTTCCTGCTGCTCGGCCGCGTGCTCGACGCCGCGATGCGTCGGCGCACCCGCAGCGTCGCCGCCAATCTGGCGAGCCTGCGCGCGACGGGCGCAACGCTGATGCGTCCCGGCGGCGGACTCGTCGAGACGCCGGCCTCGGCGCTGAAAAGCGGCGACCGGGTCTATGTGCGCCCTGGCGAAAGGTTGCCGGCCGACGGGCGGATCGCGGCCGGCGAGACGATCCTCGACGACAGCCTCGTCACCGGCGAGACCCAGGGCCGCGCGGTCGGGCCGGGCGCGATGGTCTATGCCGGCGCCGTCAATCTCTCCGGGGCGATCGAGATCGAGGTCGCGGCGGCCGGCGCGGGCACGCTGCTCGGCGAGATCGAGCGGCTGCTGGAGAGCGCGACTTCGGCGAAGTCGCGCTATGTCCGCCTCGCGGATCGCGCGGCGGGTTATTATGCGCCCGTGGTGCATGTCGCGGCGCTGGCCTCGGCGCTCGGCTGGCTGGCGGAGGGCGCGAGCCTGCATGACGCGCTGGTGGTGGCGATTTCGGTGCTGATCGTCACTTGCCCCTGCGCGGTGGCGCTGGCCGTGCCTGCGGCGCAGGTGGCCGCCGCCGGCGCGCTGTTCCGGCTCGGCGTGCTCATCCACCGCGGCGACGCCATCGAGCGGCTGGCGTCCGCCGACACCATCGTTTTCGACAAGACCGGCACGCTGACGCTTCCGACGCCGGCGCTGGAAACCGACGCCCCCGCCGATCTCGTCGCCGTCGCGGCGCGGTTGGCGCTGTCGAGCCATCATCCGCTGGCGCGCGCGCTGGCGGCGCGCGCGCAGGGGCTGGCGCCTTACGCAAGCGTGGTCGAGGCGCCGGCGCGCGGGGTCTCGGCCCTGGTCGAGGGCGTCGAGGCGCGGCTCGGCGGGCTCGAATTTTGCGGGATCGAGGCAAGCCAGGCCGATGACGGGCTGTCGCGAGTCGGTTTGCGGTGGGGCGGGCGGACGGCGGTGTTTCGTCTGCGTCAGGCGCTGCGGCCGGATGCGATTGCGGCGGTCGCCGAACTGGCGGGCAGGGGTTACGCGCTGGAGATCCTCTCCGGCGACGCGCCTCGCGCGGTCGAGGAGGCGGCGCGCGCGCTCGGCGTCGCGCGCTGGCGGGGCGGGCTGAAGCCGGCCGAGAAGGTGGAGCGCCTGCGCGCGCTCGCCGCCGGCGGCGCCAAGGTTCTCATGGTCGGCGACGGGATTAACGACGCCCCGGCGCTAGCGGCCGCGCATGTCTCGGTTTCGCCCGCCAGCGCCGCCGATCTCGCCCAGAACGTCGCCGACGCGGTGTTCCTCGGCGAGCGGCTATCGCCGCTGGTCGAGGCCCTGGCGACCAGCCGGCGGGCGCGGGCGGTGATGCGGCAAAATCTGGCGCTGGCGGCGGCCTACAATTTGTTGGCGCTGCCGCTGGCCGCGCTTGGCCATGTGACGCCGCTCATCGCGGCGGCGGCGATGGCGGGCTCGTCGCTGATGGTGACGCTCAACGCCCTGCGGGTGCGCCGGCAACCTTCGGCCAACAAGGCCGCCGCGCCGGCCGGCGGCCTGACGCTGAGCGCTGTGGAGACGGCGGCATGACATCGCTCCTGTTCCTGATTCCCGCCGCCCTTTGCCTCGGCGGCGCGGGGCTGGCGGCGTTTCTGTGGGCGCTGAAGAGCGGCCAGTACGAGGATCTGGAAGGCGCGGCGCTGCGGGTGCTCGACGACACGGACATAGAGGCGCCCAAACGCCGACGTTGAGGCTCTGAGCCAATAAGACGGCTGGCCTCGCCGCGCGGCCTGTCTATAATACCCTTATGGATCGGCAAGAGCGGGCTCAGGCGTCTTCGGTTGCGACGCAAAGCCTCGCGGCGGGCGGGGCCTGGATCGTCGATGCGGCGACGGGGGCGGCGCGCCTGTCGGCGGGGGCACGGCGGCTCGTCGGCGCCGAGGCCGGCGAGCCCGTTCCCGATCTCATCGCTTGCCTGCCGCTCGACGAGGCGAGCCAGGCCGAAGCGCGCGCGGCGATCGCCGCGGCCGCTGCGGGCGGGGCGGATTTCGATCTCACGCTGCACTGCATCGAGGGCGGCGAACCGGCGGCGCTGCGCCTGTCCGGCGGAGCGGTGCCGGACGAGGACGGGACGACCCGCCGCCTCGCCGGCGTGATCTGCGACGCGGACGAAGAGGCGCGGCTGGCCGAGGAGGTGGCCGCGCGGGTCGCGCATCTGCGCTCCATCCTGGAGACGGCGCAGGACGGCATGGTCGTCATCGACGCCGTCGGCGTCGTGCAATCCTTCAGCCGCGCCGCCGAGCGCATGTTCGGCTACACGGCGGCCGAGGCGATGGGGCGCAACGTCAAAATGCTGATGGGCGAGGCCGACCGGGCCCGCCACGACGGGCATCTCGCACGCTATGCGGCCACCCGGGAGCGCCATATCATCGGCGTCGGCCGCATCGTCACCGGGATGCGCAAGGACGGCTCGCAGTTTCCGCTGCATCTGTCGATCGGTGAGACCGATGTCGACGGGCGGCGGCTGTTCACCGGCTTCATGCATGACCTGACGGAGGAGCGGCGCAGCGAGAACCGCACCCAGCAGTTGCAAACCGAACTCGCCCATATCTCGCGCCTTAGCGCGCTCGGCGAAATGGGCTCGGCGCTGGCCCATGAGCTGAACCAGCCGCTGGCCGCGATCGGCAATTACATCACCGGTTCGCGCCGCCTGCTCGCCGACATCCCCGGAACCGGGCGCGCCGTGGCGGCGCTGGAAAAGGCCGCCGAGCAGGTGCTGCGCGCCGGCAACATCATTCGACGCCTGCGCGATTTCGTGTCCCGGCGCGCTTCCGAGCGGCGCGTCGAGAGCCTCGCCAAGCTGGTCGAGGAGGCGAGCGCGCTCGGCCTCGTGGGCGTGCGCGAGAAGCGCGTCGCGCTGCAGTACAAACTCGATCCCGAGCATGATGCGATCTTCGTCGACCGCATTCAGATCGAGCAGGTCCTGGTGAACCTGTTGCGCAACGGCATCGACGCGATGGAGACAGCGACCCGCCGGGAACTCGTCATCTCGAGTCGGCTGGCGTCGAAAGGCGTATTGGAAATCGCGGTTTCCGATAGCGGCGCGGGTCTTGCCCCGCAAGCGATGGCGCGGCTGTTCGAGCCTTTCTACACCACCAAGGCGGCGGGGCTAGGCGTCGGCCTGTCGATCTCCCGTGGGATCGTGGAAGCGCATGGGGGCGACATGAGCGCGGAAAACAACGCCGATGGCGGCGCGACGTTCCGGTTCACCTTGCCGTTGAGGAGCCAAGCGTGAGGGGGCTGGTCTATATCGTCGATGACGATGACGCCGTGCGCGATTCGCTCGATCTGCTGCTCTCGGCTGCCGGCTACGAAACCCACACTTTCGAATCCGCCGACGCCTTTCTCGCCGCTCCCCCCAAGGCCGCGGGCGGTTGCCTGCTTTCGGACATCCGCATGCCGGGCATGAGCGGTCTCGAACTGATGGTGGCGCTGCAAGAGCGCGGCGCGTCCTGCCCGGTGGTGCTCATCACAGGCCACGGCGACGTGCCGATGGCGGTGGAGGCGATGAAGCGCGGCGCGCATGATTTCATCGAAAAGCCGTTCGACGACGAACGGCTTGTCGCCGCCGTCTGCTCGGCGCTGGCGCGCGGCGCGGGGCCGCGCGAGGCGGCGACGGTGGACCCGGAGGCGGCCGAGCGGCTCGCCACGCTCAGCCGGCGCGAGCGGCAGGTGATGGAAGGTCTGGTCGGCGGCCGCTCCAACAAGGAAATCGCGCGCGATTACGGCATCAGCCCGCGCACGGTCGAGGTCTACCGCGCCAATGTGATGACCAAGATGCGAGCCGAAAGCCTGGCGGAACTGGTGCAGACGGCGTTGCGCGCCGGTGTCACGGCGAATTGACGGGAATCAAGGTTTGTCTCGGGACATGGGCGACAATCCCCCATGGCCGCTGCGAATCTCCTTCTTTCAGACTCGACCCCCCCTTTGGCGAGCGCGCCTCCGCGGCCGAGGGTCTGCGTCGTCAACGACGACGGGGCGGTGCTGGTGTCGCTCAAGTTCCTGTTCAAGACGGCGGGTTTCGACGTGCGCGCCTTCGCGAGCGGCAAAGGATTGCTGGCGTCGCCCTGGCTGCGCGGCGCCGATTGCTTCGTGCTCGATCATAGGCCGCGCGGCCAGGATGGGCTGCGCCTGGCCAAGCGGCTGCGCGCGCTCGGGCTCGCCGCGCCCATCGTGCTGACGACGGGCTTTCGCTGCGGGGTGCTGGAGACCTACGCCGGCGCGGTCGAGACGGTCATCCCCGCCTCGCGCGTCGACGAGGAACTGATCCAGCGGCTGCTGGCGATGATCGCGCAGACGCGGGGCCTCCGGGAAACCCCTTAAGGGACGGCCCTTAAGGGTTCGACCCAAATTCCGCCCGGCGTTTCGACGGGCTACTCCACTCCCCAGATTTCGAGGGAGCTTCGCAATGCTGGATATGGCGAATTCTTTTCAAGACCGTGGCGCGCAGCGTTTCGTTCCTCTGAACCCCTCGGCCGGTGAGCCGAGCGCGCCTCGCGGCCTCGGCGGCCTCGCCGCAAAGGAAGTCTCCTACGATCGCGACGAGGAGATTTACGGCGAAGGCGAGCCTAGCGAATATCTCTATTGCGTGCGTCGCGGCGCGGTGCGCACCTTCAAGCTGCTGCGCGACGGCCGCCGCCAGATCGACGCCTTCCACCTGCCCGGTGAATATTTCGGCCTCAGCGCCAGCGAGACCCATCGCCTCAGCGCCGAAGCCGTGATCGACGCCAAGGTCGTCATCGTCAAGCGCCGGGCGCTGGAGACCCGCGCCATGCAGGAGGCCGACATCGCCTGTGCGATGTGGCGTCTCGCCGCCGACGATCTGCGCAACGCCCAGGACCACATGCTGCTGCTCGGCCGTAAGAACGCGCTGGAGCGCGTCGTCGCCTTCCTGCTCGACATGGACCGGCGGCTGTCGGTGGCTGGCGTCATGGCGCTGCCGATGTGCCGGCGCGACATCGGTGATTATCTCGGCCTGACGCTGGAGACGGTGTCGCGCTCGCTGTCGGCCTTGGCCGAGAAGGGCGCGCTGAGCTTCAACGGCTCGCGCCAGATCATCCTCAACAACCGCGCCCGCCTTCAGGCGATGACGGAGTGAGCGGCGCGTGATCGCAAGGAGCGGGCCTTGACGAAGTCGGCCGTTGACGCCGCCGCGCCGGACGCGGCGCGCATGACCGCCATAGACGTCATGAGCGCGCCGGTCGTCACCGTGCGCGAGGACGAGACGGTGCGCGTCGCGGCGCGACGGATGATCGAGAGCGGCATCGGCGCCATGCCGGTGATCTCGCTTTCGGGCGCGGCGATCGGCATGGTGAGCGACGGCGACCTGCTGGGCCAACGCCAGCGCGACCCGCGCCGGGAATGGTGGCTCGACCTGCTCACCGACGGCGGGGCGGCCGCATCGCCGCCGCGCTTCGTTGACGACCGTCCGGCGCGCGAGGTGATGAGCGCGCCGCTGATCGTCGTCTCGCCGCGCACGCCGGTCGCCGAGATCGCGGAGCTGATGCGGCTCAATCACGTCAAGCGCCTGCCGGTGACGGAGCAAGGCGCGCTGGTCGGCATCGTCAGCCGCGCCGATCTCATCGGCCTCGTCGAGACGCTGGCGCCGCCGAAGGATAAAGCGGAGGGCACCGGCTTGCTGGAGTTTCTCGAAGGTCTCATCGGCGGCGCCTCCTTGCGCGGCGCCCCGCCGCGCCGCCCCGTGTTGCGCGTCGCTGAGGCCCAGCCGCGCGCGCCCGACTTCACCGCCGCCGCCCTGCGCGACGAGGCGGAGAAATTCGAGACCGA
>JAJYDD010000489.1 GCA_021777795.1 Pseudomonadota bacterium
CCCCCAGCCGTGGTGGGCGAAATCGAACCTCGAAAAGGCGCGCGGATGATTCGAAAGGTTTCCTATCTCGCGTTGGGAGCGGCGCTGGGCGCGAGCGCGACCTTTCTGGCGCCGAGCGCGCTGCAAGCGGTCGCGCCCAAGGCTTACGCGACCGCAGCCGAGACCTATCGGCAGCTCAATCTCTTCGGCGACGTGTTCGAGAAGATCCGCAACGATTACGTCGAGAAGCCCGACGAGAAGAAGCTGGTCGAGGCGGCGATCAACGGCATGCTGACGTCGCTCGATCCGCATTCGAGTTACATGGACGCGGACCAGTATCGCGAGATGCAGCGCTCGACCAAGGGCGAGTTCGGCGGCCTGGGCATCGAGGTGACGGAAGTGGACGGGCTCATCAAGGTGGTCTCGCCCATCGACGACACCCCGGCTTCGAAGGCGGGCCTGATGTCGGGCGACATCATCGCCGGCATCGACGGCGACTCGACCGAGAACATGACGCTCGATCAGGCGGTCGACAAGATGCGCGGGCCGATCGGCTCCTCGGTGACGCTGAAGATCGCGCGCGGCGGCAGCGGCAAGAAGCAGCTCAAGGATTACAAGATCACCCGCGCCGTCATCGAGGTGCAATCGGTGCGCGGCCACGTCGAGAACGGCAACATCGGCTATATCCGCATCACCCAGTTCACCGAGAAGACCGCCAGCGGCCTGCGCTCGACGATGGAGAAGCTGAAGAGCGAGATCCCCGCCGACAAGATGAAGGGCTATATCCTGGATCTGCGCAACAATCCCGGCGGCCTGCTCGACCAGTCGATCGAGGTCGTCAACGACTTCATCAACAAGGGCGAGATCGTCTCTACGCGCGGGCGCAACCCCGACGACGCGCAGCGTTTCAGCGCCCGCCCCGGCGACGACATCTCCGACGGCAAGCCGCTGGTGGTGCTCATCAACGGCGGCTCGGCCTCGGCCTCCGAGATCGTCGCCGGCGCGTTGCAGGACCACAAGCGGGCGGTGCTCATCGGCACGCGCTCCTTCGGCAAGGGCTCGGTGCAGACGATCATGCCGCTCGGCGACGACAATGGCGCGCTGCGGCTGACGACGGCGCGCTATTACACGCCGTCCGGCCGCTCGATCCAGGCCAAGGGCATCACGCCGGACTTGCCGGTGCTGGAGGACGTGCCCGCCGACCTCAAGGGCAAGGATGAGAATATGGGCGAGGCCTCCCTCAAGGGCCATCTGAAGAACGGCGTCGAGGACAAGTCCGGCTCGCCGGCCTATGTGCCGCCGAGCCCGAAGGACGACAAGCAACTCATCGCCGCGGTCGATCTGCTCGAAGGCGTCAAGCACGCCGAAGCGCCGACGCCTTCGCCCTCGCCGGCTGCGACGAGCCAAGCCAAGGAAGACGCGCCGAAGCCGGCGGCGTCTTCGACGCCTGCTCCCGTCAAGTCGAACTGAGGGCCTGACCCATGCGCGCGACGTCGTTCGTCGTTCTTGGCGTCGCGCTGGGGCTGACCGGCGCGGTCGTCGCCAATGTCGTCAGCGCGGCGACGCCGGGCCCGGTCTCGGGCCTGGCGCTCTACCGATTGGTGTATGAGAAGACGCTCGCCGATTACGTGGAACCGCCCGATCCCGTCAAGCTCAACGCGGCGGCGATCAATAGCATGCTGGCCTCGCTCGACCCGCATTCGAACTATTTTGACGCCAAGGCGCTCAAAGAGTTCCAGACCAGCATGCGCGGCGAGGAATTCGGCGGCCTTGGCCTCGAAGTGATGCAGGAAAACGGCGTGGTGCGCGTCGTCAGCCCCATCGACGACACGCCGGCGGCGCGCGCTGGCGTTCTGGCCGGCGATCTCATCGTCAAGATCGACCAGACGCCGGTCAAGGGGCTGACGCTGAAGCAAGCGGTCGACAAGATGCGCGGCCCCGCGCACACCCATGTCGCCATCACGGTCCAACGCGGCAGCGATCTCAAGGACGACAAGGTCTTCGACATCGTGCGCGAGATCATCCATGTCCAGCCGGTGCGCTCGCATATCGCCGGCGGCGACATCGGCTATATTCGCATCACCCAGTTCAACGAACAGACCTATGATGCGCTGAAGGCGGCGATGGCGAAGTTCCGCGCCAGCCACGTCAAGCTGAAGGGCTATATCCTCGATCTGCGCAACAATCCCGGCGGGTTGCTCTCGCAATCGGTGCGGGTGGTCAATTCGTTCATCGATTCCGGTGAGATCGTCTCGACGCGCGGGCGAACGCCTGACCTCTACCAGGAATACGACGCCCGGCCCGGCTACAATCTCAGCGGCGACAAACCGACGGTGGTGCTCATCAACGGCGGCTCGGCCTCGGCTTCCGAGATCGTCTCCGGCGCCTTGAAGGATCTGCATCGGGCGACGCTGATCGGCACCCGCTCCTTCGGCAAGGGCTCCGTGCAGACGGTGCTGCCGCTGGAGGATGACGGCGCGCTGAAGCTGACGACCGCGCGCTATTTCACGCCCTCCGGCACCTCGATCCAGGCCAAGGGCATCGCGCCCGATTACCGGGTGCTGGAGAACATTCCCGACGACCTCAAGGGCAAGGTCGAGAGCATGGGCGAGGCCTCCTTGCAGGGCCACCTGAAGAACGGGACCGACGAGAAGAAGGGCTCCGACGCCTATGTGCCGCCGGACCCCGCGAAGGACACGCAACTCGCGGCGGCCATTGATCTGCTGCACGGCAAGCCGCCGATCGTCAAGGCGATGAACGATCCGGTGCAGTGAGGAGCTGCATTTCTTGTTGACGATCCAGCCGTGAAGCAGCGTTATGGTTGGCGCGCGCGTCAGGAAGGTCTTGTGGTCCATCTTCTGCGCGAGATGCGGGAGGAGACGCGCCAGTTAAGCGCCAAGATGGATGGCGTGAGCGCCGATCTTCGCTCGAATATGCAATCCCTGCGCGCCGACGTCGGCTCCGACTTGCTGACCTTGGAAAAGCGGATGAACGACCAGTTCATCGCGCTACGCCGTTCAGTGATGGAATATCATTCGACCGCCGAGGAGCGCGTGCGCGGGATCGAGTCGCGGCTGGAGATGAGGCCGCCGGCGCCGCTCTGAAAGGGCGTGGCTTTTGGCCCGCGTTGACTTAGCGCTTGGCGCTGATTAGGGGTTCACGCCGCGCTGTCCTCTAAGGGACCGCCGCGCCTCTTGCGCCGCGCTCGGAGTTTTGGCCGACATGAAGATTCTCGTGCCCGTCAAGCGGGTGGTCGATTACAACGTCAAGATTCGCCTTAAGCCCGATGGGTCCGGCGTCGAACTCGCCAATGTCAAAATGTCGATGAACCCGTTCGACGAGATCGCCGTCGAAGAGGCGCTGCGGCAGAAAGAGGCGGGCAAGGCGAGCGAGGTGATCGTGGTCTCCATCGGCCCGGCACAGGCGGCCGAGACCATCCGCACGGCGCTGGCGATGGGCGCCGATCGCGGCATCCTCATCACGGTCGATGGGATCGTTGAGCCGCTGGCCGTCGCCAAGCTGCTCAAGGGCGTGGTCGCG
>JAJYDD010000490.1 GCA_021777795.1 Pseudomonadota bacterium
GCCGACAGCGCGTTGACCACCGACACGCCGACGCCATGCAGACCGCCCGAGGTCTCGTAAGCGCCGCTGTCGAATTTGCCGCCGGCGTGCAGCACCGTCATGATGACTTCAAGCGCCGATTTGTCCTTGAACTTGGGGTGCGGATCGACCGGCATGCCGCGCCCGTTGTCGGTGACGCTGAGCCAGCCGCCCTCCTCCACCGCGACTTCGATCGTCTTGGCGTGGCCGGCCACCGCCTCGTCCATCGCATTGTCGATCACCTCGGCGAACAGGTGATGCATGGCGTTGGAATCGGTGCCGCCGATATACATGCCGGGGCGACGGCGCACGGGTTCGAGCCCCTCCAGCACCTCGATGGCGGAGGCGTTGTAATCGCCCTCGCCCATTGGGCCTTTGGGCGGAAGCTTCGGCTTGCGGCGCGGTTCGTCGGCGCCGAACAGGTCATCGGTCATGGGGTGATATTGTCTGCGATTCGAGGCAAGCAGGTTAACACACGCCGCACGCCAGAACAAACGCGGAACGTGATCGCCGGCGCGTTCTTCTACCCGCCCGGCGCCGGCAGCGCCAGCGTGACGATCGGCGAGGCGGCGAGGGCCTTCACCGCCGCCGCGATCTCCGGCGCGGACAGCGGTCGCACGCCGAGTTGTAGCTCATAGAGGCCCGCTGGACTGGGGCCGCCGATGATTCGCGCCCCCTGCGCCTCCAGCAGCGCCGAGATTTGCGCGATCTTCGCGTCCCGCGCGAAGCCGACCCGCGCCTCCGCCCGCGCGGGGCCGGCAAAGGCGTGCTTCGGCGGCGCCGGGCGCAGCAGCGTGACGATGGTCGCCGCCTGCGCGGCGATGACGAACCCCGCCGCCAGCGCCGCCAGCGTGAGACCCGGCGAGCGCGCTTCCACGCCAAAGCCGAGCCACGCGGCCAGCCGCCGGCTCAGCGGGATCTTGCGCGGCGTCGCCGCGACGCCCACGAGAATTCCGGTCCACACCTCCGGGCTCGGCGCGCCGAGCGCCTCGTTGAGCGCGATGGTCTCGCCACGATCTTCCTCGATGGTGGCCAGGCTCGCGCGCAATTCGCCGCGCTCGGCGAGCGCCGCCTCGACCTTCGCGCCCGCCTCGCCCAGCGTGCCGGCGGCGAACCAGGGCAGCATCTGTTCGATCTCGTCGGCGTCGTCGGAGGCGGGCGCGGCCGCTCTGATCCCCGCGCCCTCAGCCAGTTCCGCCAGTCGCCGCCGCGCGTCGAGCAGGCGCCCCCTGGCCGCGCTCTCGGAGACGCCGACGATCTCGGCGACCTCCAAGGCGGTTTTGTCGTGGTAATAAACGAGGTCCATCGTTTCGCGATGTTCTGGACTCAGCGCGGCGAGACAATCGCGCAGCGTGCGGATCTCCCGCGGCGGCTCGGCGTCGCTCGCCTGCGCCTTGCGGTGGACACTGGCCAACAGAAGCGTCGAAATCGTCCCGGACGGCGGCGCCCGCCACAGGTCGAGAAACACCTCGCTCAGCGCCTGCTGCGCGCTGGATTCGGCGCCGACCCGGCGCATGGCGAAGCGAAACAGCTTTACGTGATGGCGGGCATAGAGCGCATGGAGCGCGAGCGCGTCGCCCGCCTGAATGCGCGCCATGAGGTCGCCGTCCGTCTCGGCCATGCCGCCCTCCCCTCCGTCGCCGCGCTAGCGTGTGAGGTTCAACAAAGTTGCGCAAGCCAAATCATCGGCAGGCTTAATCGCCTTCGACGATATCGGGCGTGCGCCAGCTCAGATGCTGGCCGGAATCGACGCAGATCATCTGCCCGGTCACGTTTTTCGCCCGCGCCAGGAACACAACGGCCTCGGCGATTTCCTCGCCCGAGACGGCGCGGCCGAGCAACGTGCCGGCGGCCTCGTGCGCGAGGCCCTGCTCGCCCTCGCGCACGCTAGGATAAGTCGGCCCCGGCCCGACGGCGTTGACGCGGATGCGCGGCGCCAGCGCCTGCGCCAGCGTGCGCGTCGCCGTCCACAGCGCCGATTTGGCGAGCGTGTAGGAGAGATATTGCGGCGTCAGCTTCAACACCCGCTGGTCGATGATATTGACGACGCAGCCCTCGCGGTCAGGCGGCAAAGCTTCGGCGAAGGCGCCGATGAGGAACACCGGTGATTCCAGATCGACCGCGAATTGGCGCCGCCACAGCTCCAGATCGAGCCGGTCGATCGCATCGTCCTCAAAAGCGGCGGCGTTGTTGACGAGGAGGTCGATAGGCCCCATCGCCTCGGCGGCCTGCGCGAATGCGCGCGCGGCGGCTTGCGGGTCGGCGAGATCGGCGGCGAAGGCCCTGCCGCCGATTTCCTCCGCAAGCCTCTCGGCGACGGCGAGCGAGCCGTTGGCGAACAGCGCGACCGCAAAACCCTCGCGCGCCAGCCGTCGGGCAATGTCAGCGCCGATGCGCCGACCCGCTCCCGTCACCAGCGCGACTTTGCGCATATTTGGCCTCGCGCTCTCGGACAATCCCGGCGGCCGACATAGCGCGTCGGCGCGCGCGCGTCATCGCGGGCGTGAGAGTCCGCGCCACGAGGAACGGATGACACAAACCGCATGGGGGGTGAAGGAGTGGCCGCCATGAATGTGTCGATGGGAGCGCGCGGGCAAAATTTCTTGGAACGGGTTGTCAACGGTGGCCGCTACGGGTCGGCGAGCGAGGTCGTGCGCGAGGGCTTGCGGCTTGTAGGAGAGCGCGAAGCCAGACTCGTCGCTTTGCGCGCGACGCTGAACGCCTCGATTGCGCGAGGCCGAAAGGTCACGGACGAGGCGCTCGACGCTGACACCGCCGCCAAGAGCGCCGAATTGAGGAGCAAAGGTTTCGACGAATGAGGCGAGCGACGTTCCTTGCGTCGGTTCGGGCTGATTTTTTCGCGATCTTGACTTATATCGCCGAGCAGAGCGGCAGCGTCGCGGTCGGCGAAGCCTTTGTGCGCAAGCTTCGCGCGAACTGTCACAAGTCAGCCGCCCTCGACGCCACCATTGGCCGCGCCCGTCCCGAGTTGCGCGCCGACAGCCGAAGCGTTCCCTACAAAGGCTATGTGATTTTCTTTCGCTATGTCGCCGGGCGCTTCGAGGTCGTGAACCTTCTTGAAGGGCATCGGGACGTTGAATCGCCCTTTCGGGTTACGAGGACATGATACGGGACCGCTGTTCCTCGGCGAGACTCGCGAATCGGCTTCGGCAACCGAATCCTACGCCGAGGGCGCCACGCGGCGCGTGATCCCGGTCAGTAGCAGCGCGGGTACGGATAATATCCGCAGTGCCGTGCGTGATAGGTTCCGACCGCCACGGCGCCAGCGCCAAGAGCTACTCCTCGGCGCACCGGCGCCACGCGGCGGACGCCCACGTGACCTACCCCGACGCGACCAACCCCTGGACGGCCGACGCCAACGCCTCTTCGAAACGCGTAGGCGTCAGTCGAGAGTGTTGCGATACCGGCTATTCCCATGACAATAGATGCGAAGAGCGAGACTGCACGACGATTTGACATAATTGATAACCTTTCCAC
>JAJYDD010000491.1 GCA_021777795.1 Pseudomonadota bacterium
GGCGGCCAGCCGGCAGGCGGCGGTCGCCTCGCCGTCGGCGCGCGCGAACAACTCGATCCCGTCGCCGTAGAGCGCCAGCAGCGCCGAGGGCGAAAATCGCTCGCAGAGAAAGGCGTAATTGTGGAAATGGCAGGCGAGCCGCTCGGCCGCGCCCAGCGAGCGCGCTAGGTAATTTGGTTGCAGGAAGAGGGCGACGGGACGGTAGGGAAGGCTCGGGGCGCGGCCCTCGCTCACGGCGCCTTGGCCTTGCGCACGATCTCCGCCATCGGGTCGTCGCCGAGGCCGGCGATGACGCCCTCGCGGTCGGCGTCGTTGCGGTTCTGGCTCGCCTTCCATTTGCCGCGCAGGTCGGCAATCGCGATCTCGACGCCGACGATGGCGCGCAACTGCTGGGCGATGAAATCCTCCGGCGCGTCGCCGACCGCCCACGGCTTTTCGCGCTCCGCCTCGCGCGCGTTGGTCAAATGCTCCACCTGCGCGCGCAACCAATCCGCGTTCTCGACGACGCGCGGCGCGCCGCGCGCCTGCACCATCACATAGTTCCAGGTCGGCACCACCTTGCCGGTTTCGCGCTTGGTCGCATACCAGGAGGGCGTGATGTAGCTGTCCGCGCCCTGGAACACGACCAGCGCCTCGCTGGTCTCGGCGAGATCGCGTCCTTGCGGGTTGGCGCGGGCGAGATGGCAGCGCAACAGCCCAAAGCGCGAACCGTCCTCGACCAGCGTGAACGGAACCGAAGACGCCTGCAACCCGCTTGGCCCGTGGCTGATGAGGAGGCCGAACGGCCGGGCGCGGATCAGCGCATGGATTTCGGCCAGGTCCTCCTGGCGGTGCAGCGGTGGTTCGTACATGTCACTCCGCCGCCTGGCCCTTGAGGCCGAACCGCTTCTCTATGTAATCCTCGACGATGCCCTTGAACTCGCGCGCGATGCCTTCGCCGCGCAACGTCATCGCCTTGGCGCCGTCGATGAAAACCGGCGCGGCGGGGGTCTCGCCGGTGCCGGGCAGGGAGATGCCGATATCGGCGTGCTTGCTCTCGCCGGGGCCGTTCACGATGCAGCCCATGACCGCGACGTTGAGCCCCTCGACGCCGGGATAGCGCGCCTTCCACGTCGGCATCGAATCGGCGAGATAGGTCTGGATGTCGCGCGCCAGTTCCTGGAACACGGTCGAGGTCGTGCGCCCGCAGCCGGGGCAGGCGGCGACCTGCGGCGTGAAGATGCGGAACCCCATCGTCTGCAAGATTTCCTTGGCGACCTTCACTTCCAGCGAACGGTCGCCGCCGGGCTCCGGCGTCAGCGAGACGCGGATGGTGTCGCCGATGCCCTCCTGCAACAGCACGCCGAGCGCCGCCGAAGACGCCACGATGCCCTTCGAGCCCATGCCCGCCTCGGTGAGGCCGAGATGAATGGCGTAATCCGAACGCGCCGCCAGCATCCGGTAGACGGTGACGAGATCCTGCACGCCCGACACCTTGGCCGACAGGATGATGCGGTCGCGGCCCAAGCCGATCTCCTCGGCGCGCTGGGCCGAGAGCAAAGCCGAGGCGGTCATCGCCTCGCGCATGACGGCGCGGGCGTCGATGGGGTTTGCGCTTTTCGCATTCTCGTCCATCATGGACGTCAGCAATTCTTGGTCGAGCGAGCCCCAGTTGGCGCCGATCCTGACCGCCTTCCCGTATTGGATCGCCTTTTCGACGATGGTCGAGAATTGCACGTCGCGCTTGTTCTTGAAGCCGACATTGCCGGGATTGATGCGGTACTTGTCGAGCGCCTCGGCGCAGGCGGGATGTTCGGTCAAGAGCTTGTGGCCGATGTAGTGGAAATCGCCGACGATCGGCACATTGACGCCGCGCTGGGCGAGGCGGTCGCGGATATGCGGCACGGCGGCGGCGGCCTCATCGCGATCCACTGTGATTCGCACCATCTCGGAGCCGGCGCGGGCGAGGGCTGCGATCTGGCGCGCGGTGCCCTCGATGTCGGCGGTGTCGGTGTTGGTCATCGACTGCACGACGATCGGGGCGCCGCCGCCGACGGTGATCGCGCCAGCGCCGGAGCCGACGCGCACGCCGACGGTCTGGTGGCGGGGGCGGGGACCGAAGGATTCGGGGGCGGACATGGGGGGACTCCAATTGCGGGGCTTATTTAGAGCGTCTGGGGGCCCGGCGAAACCCTTGCGATTGAGGCCCCGCCAGCAAACGACGCCGCCGCCAAGCAAAAGCCCCGCTCCTCTCGGAGCGGGGCTTTTTTATCCCCTCACGTCTGCGGCTGCGGCGCGAGCCCCGCATCGGGGTAATTGCGCGGCTTGCCCGTCGCCGGCACTGCCGTCCTCGGCGGCGGCGGCGGCTCCTTGTCGGCGACTTCGCGCACCGGCTTGACGCCCTGCAACAGCGCCACGATCTCCTCGCCGCTCAGGGTCTCGAACTCCATCAGGCCGTTGGCCAGCGTTTCGAGATCGGCGCGGCGCTCGGTGAGGACGCGGGTCGCCGTGACATGCGCCTCGTGGATGAGCCGACGCACTTCCTCGTCGATGGTCTTGGCGGTCTCCTCGGAGATGTTCTGCTGGCGCCCCATCGTGTAGCCGAGGAACACTTCGTCCTGGTTCTCGCCGTACATGACGTAGCCGAGCTTCTCGGAGAAGCCGAGGCGCGTCACCATCGCGCGGGCGATCTTGGTCACCTGCTGGATGTCGCCGGCAGCGCCAGACGTCACCTTGTCCTTGCCGAACACCAGTTCCTCGGCGACGCGGCCGCCCATCGCCATCGCCAGCATCGAGATGAGCTGCTCGTAGCTTTGGCTGATCTGATCGCGCTCGGGCAGCGATTGCACCATGCCGAGCGCACGGCCGCGCGGAATGATCGTCGCTTTGTGGATCGGCGTCGAGGCCGGCATCGACAGCGACACCAGCGCATGACCGCCCTCGTGATAGGCGGTGAGGAGTTTCTCCTCCTCCGTCATCATCAGGGTGCGGCGCTCCGCGCCCATCATGATCTTGTCGCGGCTGTCCTCGAACTCCTGCCGGGTGACGACGCGCTTGCCGCGCCGGGCGGCGAGCAGGGCCGCCTCATTAACGAGGTTCATCAAATCGGCGCCCGAAAAGCCGGGCGTGCCGCGCGCGATCGTCTTCAATTCGACGTCGGGGGCCAGCGGAACCTTGCGCACGTGAACGCGCAGGATCCTCTCGCGACCGATGAAATCGGGGTTGGAGATCGTGATCTGGCGGTCGAAGCGGCCGGGGCGCAGCAAGGCCGGGTCCAGCACGTCGGGGCGGTTGGTCGCCGCGATGATGATGATGCCTTCGTTCTGCTCGAAGCCGTCCATCTCGACCAGCAACTGGTTGAGCGTCTGCTCGCGCTCGTCGTTGCCGCCGCCCAGGCCCGCGCCACGATGGCGCCCGACCGCGTCGATTTCGTCGATGAAGATGATGCAGGGCGCGTTCTTCTTGGCCTGCTCGAACATGTCGCGCACGCGAGAGGCGCCGACGCCCACGAACATCTCGACGAAGTCGGAGCC
>JAJYDD010000492.1 GCA_021777795.1 Pseudomonadota bacterium
GACACCGGCATCGCGGCGCTGGCGCGCGGCAAGGCGGCGATGTGGATATACGACGCCGACATGCCCCACGACATCGCCTATGTCCCCGATTACGCCCGCGCGGTGGTCAGCCTGCTCGACGCGCCCGACGACGCCTTCGGGCAGGTGTGGCATGTGCCCTGCGCGCCGATCCGCGCCCCTCGCGAGTTGCTGGCGCTTGCGGCGCAGACGCTCGGGCAGCCCCTGCGCGTGCGCAACCTGCCGTTCTGGGCGATGCGGGCGCTGAGCGTGTTCACGCCGGAGCTTGGCGAACTCGCCGAGATGCGCTTCGCCTGGGATCGGCCGTATCGGGTTGACGCCGAGAAGTTCAAGGCGCGCTTCTGGTCCGATCCGACGCCGTTCGAGGTCGGAATCCCGCTCGCCGCGCGCTCCTTCGCGGCGCGAGCGGCGGCGTGAGTTACGCGCGGATATGCCCCCATTTCACCATGTCCGCCGCCGCCTCGGCGATGGCGGCGCGCGCGGGGCGGAATTCCAGGCCGAGATCGCGGCGGATCTTGGCGTTGTCGTAGCTCGGCTTGCGGCCGATATGGCTGCGCAGATAGGCGCCGACGCCCGGCGGCTGTAGGCGGGAGGCGAGCTTGACCAGCGCGGTTCCGGCGAAATTGTCGAGCGGCAGGCTCGGCAGTTTCGCCTGCGGCAAAGCCTCGCGCAACGCCGCGACCGTCTCGCGCATGGTGAGCCTGTCGCCGGCGCAGAGATAGCGGCCTTGGGCCGTCGGCGTCTCCAGCGCCAGCGCATGGGCCCGCGCGACATCCCTCACATCGACGAAGCCCCAGGTCAGCGACAGCACGCCGGGATAGACGCCCTTGGTCATGTCCGCGAGCAGCTTGTTGGATTCGTTGAGCGACTTGGTGAAGCTCGGCCCGATGACCAGAAACGGGTTGATGACGACCAGATCGAAACCGGGCTTGGCCTCCATGAACCGCCACGCCGCCCGCTCGGCCAGGGTTTTGGCGAAATAATAGGGATTGCGGGCGAGCGAGCTTTTCTCGTTCCAATCGGCTTCGGTCAGCGCGTGGTCGGCTGGCGGCTCATCGGTGATCGCCGCCATCGACGAGGTGAGCACGACGCGCTTGACGCCCGCCTTGGCCGCCGCCGCCAGCACGGCCTCGGTCCCCTTCACGGCGGGATCGACGAGATCGCGCTGCGGGTCCTTGACATCGAGCGCGTAGGGGCTCGCCATGTGCAGCACCGCTTCGCAGCCCTGCGCCGGCTTGTCGAATGAGGCCGGCTTGAGGAGATCGGCCTCCACCAGTTCAAGCCGCTCGGCGCCGGGGATGCGCGCCAGCGCCGCCTCTTTCAGCGCCCTGGCGCGCGAGCGCACCGTGCCGCGAACCTCATAGCCGCGCGCCAGCAGTTCGGCGATGGCGTGGCTGGCCAGGAATCCGGTGGCGCCGGTGACGAGCACGCGGGTCATGCGCTTCTCCTTCAATATGACGCGCAGCCTCTATACGAATCGCGCGATGAATGCGCCGCAAAGCGCCAAGCCCGGCCTGTGGATCGCGCGCCTGTCGCGGGCGCTGCGCCGCTGGCTGGCGGGTAGGCCGCCGGCCCCGTCCTTGCGTATAAGGAGCGCCATGCACGAACTCACGGCCCGCACGATTCCGTCGCTCGACCGCATCCCGGCTGAAGCCTGGGACGCCTGCGCCAATCCGCCCGACCTCAGCCCCGAGGACGCCGCTGGCGAACGTTACAACCCGTTCGTCAGCCACGCCTTCCTGTCGGCGCTGGAACGCTCGCGTTCGGTCGGCGCGCGCACCGGCTGGACGCCAGCGCATTTGCTGGTGGAGGAGGCCGGCCGGCTCGTCGCCTGCGCGCCAGCCTATGTGAAGACCCATAGCATGGGCGAATATGTGTTCGATCATTCGTGGGCGCAGGCCTACGAGAACGCCGGCGGGCGCTATTACCCCAAGGTGCAGATCGCCGCGCCGTTCACCCCCGTCACCGGCCGGCGGTTGCTGGTCGCGCCCGACGCGCCGGCGGGCGCCCGCGCGACGCTGATCGCCGCCCTGCGCGGCCTGCGCGACGCGGTGGAGGCCTCCTCCGTCCATGTCACTTTCGCAAACCTCCGCGACGCCGAGGCCCTGGGCGCGGCGGGTTTCGCGCGCCGCACCGGCGAGCAGTTCCATTTCCTCAACGAAGGCTACGCCGATTTCGAGGCCTTCCTCGCCGCCCTCTCGTCGCGCAAGCGCAAGACGATTCGCCGCGAGCGGCGCGACGCGCTCGGCGACGACATCGCCATCGACCTGTTGACGGGAAACGACATCACTTCAAGCCATTGGGATGCGTTCTACGCCTTTTACATGGACACCGGCGCGCGCAAATGGGGCCGGCCCTACCTAACCCGCGCCTTCTTTGACGAGATCGGGCGCACGATGGCCGACAAGGTGCTGTTGGTGATGGCGCGCCGCGACGGGCGCCATATCGCGGGGGCGATCAACTTCCTCGGCAAGGACGCGATATACGGCCGCAACTGGGGCGCGATCGAGGAGCGGCCGTTCCTGCATTTCGAGGTCTGCTATTATCAGGCGATAGACTACGCGATTACGCACGGCTTCGCGCGCGTCGAGGCCGGCGCGCAGGGCGAGCACAAGCTGGCGCGCGGCTACCGTCCTGTCGCCACCTATTCCGCCCATGATTTCGCCGACGCCGGCTTCGCCCGCGCCGTGCGCGATTATCTCGTGCGCGAGCGCGAGGCGGTCGATGAGCAGATCGCCGATTACGAAGCAGGGTTGCCGTTTAAGAAAGAAGGCTAAAACGCCAGCCTGACGCCGATCAGCGCCAGCGTGCCCGCCAGCAGCGGCCGCAGCACGCGGTCGGGCACGCGCGAAGCGAAATAGCTGCCGATCATGATGCCGGGGATCGAGCCGATCAGCAGCGAGAACAGCAGCGGGAAATTGACCGAGCCCAGCCACCAATGCCCGGCGCCGGCGATCAGCGTCAGCGGCACTGCATGGGCGATGTCGGAGCCGACGAGGCGCACCGTCGGCATTTTGGGGTAAAGCATCAGCAGCGCGGTGACCCCGATGGCGCCCGCCCCGACCGAGGACAGCGTCACCAGCACGCCCAAGATCACGCCGAGGCTCGTGGTCATCGCCGAAATCTGCCGCTCGCTGGCGCCCTCCAGCATCGTTCCGTAGCGGCCGATCAGCCATTTGCGGAACAGCAGCATGACCGCCGTCATCAGCCGCGCAAAGCCGAGCGTCGTCGTAATGACATGGCTCGCCATGTTGGAGCGCTGGCCGAGGACGGAGAGCGCGATCAGCGTCAACGTCGCCGCAGGGGCGCTGCCGAGCGCGAGGCGGCGCACCACCTTCCAGTCGATGGCGCCATTGTAGCTGTGAACCGCCGAGCCGCTGATCTTGGTCAGCCCCGCATAGAGCAGGTCCGTGCCGACCGCCGTCGCCGGATGGATGCCGAACAGAAGCACGAGCAGAGGCGTCATCAGCGCCCCGCCCCCGACGCCGGTG
>JAJYDD010000493.1 GCA_021777795.1 Pseudomonadota bacterium
ACTCGGCTCGAATCCTCTTCGGATTGGACAAATGTCGGCGCAAAGCTTTTTCGAACTCGTCGCCAGCCTGCTTTCGGCGCTGTTGCTCGGCGTCCTGATCGGGCTGGAGCGGCAGTGGCGGCAACGGCTGGCGGGACTGCGAACCCATTCGTTGGTGGCCCTCGGCGCCGCATTGTTCCTTGTTTCGGCGCGGGTGGTCCACGACGACGGCGGCGCGGCCCGGATCGCGGCCCAGGTCGTGTCCGGCGTCGGTTTCCTGGGCGCAGGCGTCATCTTCAAGGAAGGCCTCAACGTGCGCGGGCTCAACACGGCGGCCACGCTGTGGCGCCCCGACCGCCGTGGGCCTGCTCGCGGGCGAGGGTCAGATCCTGTGGGCCTGCATCGGCGCCGCGCTCGCCGTCTGCGCAAATCTGCTGTTGCGCCCGCTGGTGCGGGCGATCAATCGGCAGCCCAGCGAAAACAGCGAACTCGCCTCAACCTATTCCATCGCGTTCATCTGCCGCTCCATGGACGGGCCTCGGGTTCGCAAGAACCTGATCGGCGCGCTTTCCTCGGTCTCCGACGTCGAGCTCGTCGAAGTGTCGGAAGCGCCGGGGGACGACGGCAGCCACGTCAACGTTTGCGCGACGATTTCGGCGCATAAGCCACGCGGAATCGCGATCGAGTCCATCGTGTTCGGTCTCGCGCGGGAGCCCGGCGTGGTGAGATCGGATTGGCGGTTAAGCACGCCGAACGAGTAGCTGTGTTCCCTTGTCGGTTGATGCTGTTTTCGGGGTTGACAGGGCAAGAACCCGGTAGCATCTAGGCGACGCTGGCAGCCTGCGAGGCTATTCGGCAATTCACCTCACCCATGAAAGACAGATGGGCAGTATCAGCTTGAGCGAACGGACCTGGTCCGCGTCGCTCGGAAACATAACTGTTCGCGGGCCGAAACCCGCGCGGGGAACGACGTCGGCCTAAGGCCGGTTTCGCTCGCGCTTCGGTCCCGAACTCAACAGGGACCATGGAGGCGAGCCATGTTCACGCTTACCGCAACCCAAGATTTCCGCGTGCCCGCCGTTCGTCGACGCGCGCGCGTGGCGGCGCTTGTGTGCGCCTGGCGGCTGGACCCCACAACGGGCGCCCTCGTTTGCCGCTGGACGTCCCGCGCCGGGCGCAAGGCCGCCTCCGAAGTCCCCTTATCTCTCGCAGCCTGAGCGAGGTCCTGCATGGACGACGACCCGAGTAGGCCTGTCGCGCCGCCCCTGAGCGGCCCGACGGGCGCCCGCATCTCCCCCTTCTCGAACGAAGCCGAAAGGCGCGCGCGGCTCTGAATGAGCGTCGCCCCGCCGGACGGCGGAGGTAGATCCATGACGAACTACGCAGATTTCCGCGACGCGCCAACCGCCGTACTGGACGAGGCCCACACCGGCCACATTCACGGCGCCTTCGGTAAGATTCTCTCCCATGACACGGGACGACGCCACGGCTGGCGCGCCCGGCTGACAACCCTGCTCGCGATCCTTGGCCCGGGCCTCATCGTCATGGTGGGCGACAACGACGCCGGCGCTTTCGCGACCTACGGCCAAGCCGGCCAGAATTATGGCACAGCGCTCCTTTGGACGCTCGCGCTGCTGATTCCGGTGCTCTACGTCAACCAGGAGATGGTGCTGCGGCTGGGCGCCGTCACCGGCGTCGGCCATGCCCGCCTCATCTTCGAGCGCTTCGGCCGTTTCTGGGGCGCGTTCAGCGTCATCGATCTGTTCCTGCTCAACGCGCTGACCCTCGTGACCGAGTTCATCGGGATCAGCCTCGCGCTGGATTATCTCGGACTCGACAAGACGATGGGCGTGCTGATCGCCGCCGTTCTGGTGATGGGCGCCGCGAGCACCGGCGACTTCCGCCGCTTCGAGCGCTTCGCGATGATCCTCGTCGCGGGCAGCCTGCTGCTGGTCCCGATCTATCTCATCGTCCATCCGCCGATGGCGCAGATGGCGCACGATTTCGTCGTTCCGCAACTGCCCGCCGGCGGCAAGCTCAGCGATGTCATGCTGCTCATAATTGGCATCGTCGGCACCACGATCGCCCCCTGGCAGTTGTTCTTCCAGCAGAGCTACGTGATCGACAAGCGCATCACGCCGCGTTTCATCGCCTACGAGCGCGTCGATCTGTGGATCGGCATCGCGCTGGTTGTCATCGGCGCGGCGGCGATCATGGGCTTTACGGCGGCGGCCTTCACCGGCCACGCCGAGTTCGGCCAGTTTTCCGACGCGGGCGGAATAGCCAAAGGAGTGGAGAAATACGCTGGCCGGGCGGCGGGTGTCATGTTCGCCCTCGCCTTGATCGATGCGGCGCTGATCGGCGCGGCGGCGGTGTCGCTGTCCACGGCTTATGCGCTCGGCGACGTGTTCTCGGTGCGCCATTCCCTGCATCGCGGCGTTAAGGACGCCAAGGCGTTCTACGCCGCCTACGCCGGCTTGATCGGGCTGGCGGCAGCGCTCGTCCTCGCGCCGGGCGTGCCCTTGGGCCTGTTGACCAACGCCGTCCAGGCGCTGGCCGGCGTGCTCTTGCCGAGCGCCACCGTGTTCCTGCTGCTGCTCTGCAATGACGAGGCCGTGCTCGGGCCCTGGCGCAACGGGCGCGCGGCCAATCTCTTCACTGGCGCCGTGATCTCCGCGCTGGTTGTCCTCTCCGTCGTCCTTACGATGTCGGTGCTGTTCCCGGACCAGACCGACGAGCGCGCGATCGTCGCGATCCTCGTCGGCGGCGCGGCCGCCGCGGTCGCAGCCGCCGCGTTCTCCGGCGCTTTCGGCAAAGCGGGCACGGTTGAGACGTCTGGCCGCGAGGCCTGGCGCATGCCGCCGCTCGGACGCCTTGCGCCCTACGTCATGTCGCGGTCGAGCAAAGCCTGGATGGCGGCGCTCAGGCTCTACCTCCTGCTCGCGGCGGGTCTTGTCCTGGCGCGGATCGTCGCCCTGGCGGTTTGGGGATGATCGACCGGAAGGGACATGGGTTTGACGCAAGACCTCTGCTATAGGACCGAGCCGCAAAGCCAGAGGAACCGCATGACTGCACCGGCCGACGAAACAAAGGCTCCTTCGTCTTCGACGGCCGAGCTCGGCCTTGCCGCGCTCGGCGTCGTCTTCGGCGATATCGGCACCAGCCCGCTTTATACACTCAAGACCGTGCTCGGCTATACCGGGCCAAACCCCTCCCCGGTCGAGACGCTGGGCGCGCTGTCGCTGATTCTGTGGACCTTGTTCCTGATCACCACGGTCAAATACGTCAATTTCGCCATGCGGATCAACAACGACGGCGAAGGCGGCATCATCGCGCTGATGTCGCTTCTCGGCGTCAAGAAGGGCCACAGCGCGGCGATTGTCGCCGTGGGACTTTTCGGCGCTGCGCTCATCTACGGCGACGGCGCGATCACGCCGGCGATTTCCGTTCTCTCGGCGCTCGAAGGCGTGGAGGACATCGCGCCAGCGCTGACCCCCTACGTGTTGCCCGCTGCGGTCGTCATTCTT
>JAJYDD010000494.1 GCA_021777795.1 Pseudomonadota bacterium
GGCGCGCCGAAGGCGGAGATCGAGCGCGTCGTCGACGAGAAGCTTGCGCTCGTCGGGCTGTCGCAATGGGCGGGCAAGTTCGGCCACGAGCTTTCCGGCGGGATGCAGCAGCGCGTGGGGCTGGCCCGCGCTTTCGCCACCGACGCCGATATTCTGTTGATGGACGAGCCGTTCTCGGCGCTCGATCCGCTGATCCGCGACAAATTGCAGGACGAGTTGCTCGGGCTTCAGAAGGAGATGAAGAAGACCATCATCTTCGTCAGCCACGACCTCGACGAGGCGATGAAACTCGGCAACCGCATCGCCATTCTCGAAGGCGGGCGCGTCGTGCAATGGGGCACGGCGGAGGAAATTCTGCTGACGCCCGCCAACGATTACGTCGCCGAATTCGTCAAGCACATGAACCCGCTCAACGTGCTGCGCGGCGGGGCGATGATGACGCCGGCCGCGACCCTGGCGCGCGAAGGCGCGGACGTGTGGCTCGACAAACACGGCCGTATCCGCATCGCGCTGGACGACGAGGGCCGTCCGCTCGGCTGCACCTTGGACGGGCAGGCGGGGAAGCTGACGGCGGCCGAGGCGGCGGCCGAGGGTGGGCCGGCCGACATCATAATCGCGCCTGTCGATCTCAAGATGCGGATGGCGATCGAGTTGCGCCGCATGTCCGGCAACCCGATCGTGCTGGTGGACCATCTCGGCCGCATGGCCGGCTTATGCGGCGACGACGAGATCTATCGCGCGCTGCTGCGCGCCCGGCGAACCGAGGCGCAGCCGGCGGCCTAGAAGCTCACCCCCTCAGCGCCGCGTTGTCGGGATCGTAGGGGCTGTCGCCGATCACGCGGGCGGCGAAATCCTGCCCAAGCACGCGCACCGTCAGCGCGGTTCCCGCCGCCGCCAGTTCCGGCTTGACCATCGCCAGCGCCAGCGATTTGCCGGTGCGCCAGCCATAGCCGCCCGAGGTCGTGCGCCCAACCGCCGCGCCGTCTTTGAACACCGGCTCCGAACCGCGCGCGTCGAAATCGCTAACCCCTTCAAGCTCCAGCGTCACCAGTCTGTTGGCGAAGCCCTTGTCGCGCCATTTGAGCAAGGCGTCCTTGCCGAGGAAATCCTTGTTCATATCGACGAAACGGCCAAGCTCCGATTCCAGCGCGGCATATTCGATGGAGAGTTCGCGCCCGACCAGCTTGTAGGATTTCTCCAGCCGCAGCGCATCCATCGCGCGGATGCCGAACGGCTTGATTCCGAACTCGGCGCCCGCGTCCATCAGCGCATCGAAGATATAGTTCTGCATCTCGACGGGGTGGTGGAACTCATAGCCGAGTTCGCCGATGAAATTGACGCGCATGGCGATGCAGCCGGCCGCGCGGATCGACAGCGGGCGCGCCGTCAGCCAAGGGAAAGCGGCGTTGGAGACATCGATGTCGGCGACCTTGGCCAGCACGTCGCGGGCGCGCGGGCCGGCGAGCACCAGCACGCCATATTGTGTCGTCACCTTGTCGATGCGCACGGAGCCGTCCGTCGGCGCCAGGCGCAAAAGCGAATCGTAATCATGCGTCTCCAGCGCGCCGGCGGAGACGAGATAGAAGCGATCGCGGCCCGTGCGCGTCAGCGTGAATTCTGCGCGCACGCCGCCTAACTTGGTGAGCAGGTAGGTCAGCGAGACGCGATTGACGGCCTTTGGGATCTTGTTGGTGAGGATCGAGTCGAGCCAGCGCTCGGCGCCCGGCCCCGAGACCTCGAACTTGGCGAAGGCCGACATATCCTGCAAGCCGACATTCTCGTGCACGTTGCGGCATTCCGCCCCGATGAAGTCGAAATCGTTGGAGCGCCGGAAGCTCCATTTCTCGCGCGCGCCCTCGGGGTGGTTCTCGTTCAGCAGCACGTCGGGCTTGGCGAGTTCGGCCTCGCTCAGCTTATAGCCGGGAGGCGCGAAGAAATTCGGTCGCTCCCAACCATAGACCGAGCCGAACACCGCGCCCAGCGCCTTCATGCGGTCGTAGCAGGGGGTCTGGCGTAGAGGCCGCGCGGCCTCGCGCTCCTCGTTGGGATAATGCACGGTGAAGACCTTGGCGTAGGCCTCCTCGTTCTTCTCGATGAGATAGCCTTGTTGCGCGTAAGGCCCGAAGCGGCGGGGATCGACGCCGAGCATATCGACGGAAGGCTCGCCCTCGACGATCCATTCCGCCAACTGCCAGCCGGCGCCGCCTGCCGCCGTGACGCCGAAGGAATGGCCCTCGTTGAGCCAGAAATTGCGCAGGCCCGGCGCCGGGCCGACAATCGGCGAGCCGTCGGGCGTATAGGCGATGGCGCCGTTATAGACTTTCTTGATGCCGAGTTCGCCGAACGCCGGCACCCGCGCGATCGCCGTCTCGATGTAAGGCGCGAGCCGCTCCAGATCCTCCTGGAACAATTCGTATTCGCTGTCCTTCGACGGCCCTTGCACATAGCAGGCCGGCGCGCCGATCTCATAGGGGCCGAGCAGCAGCCCGCCCGCCTCCTCGCGCATATACCAGGACGAATCGGATTCGCGCAGCACGCCCATTTCCGGCAGGCCGCGCGCGCGTCGGGCCTGAATTTCGGGGTGAGCTTCGGTGACGATATACTGATGTTCGACCGGGATCACCGGCACGTTGAGCCCGACCATGCGGCCGGTCTGGCGCGCGAAATTGCCGGAGGCCGAAATGACGTGCTCGCAGACGATCTCGCCCTTATCGGTGACGACCTTCCATTCGCCGCTCGGCAGGCGCTCGATCGCCGTGACGGTCGTGTTGCGGTTGATCTCGGCCCCGCGCTCACGCGCGCCGCGCGCCAGCGCCTGCGTCAGATCGGCCGGCTGTATATAGCCGTCCTGCGGATGCTGGATGGCGCCGAGGATGCCATCGACATTGCACAGCGGCCAGATCTCTTTCACCTGATCCGGCGTCAGGAACTTGACCTCGATGCCGCCGATGGTCGAGGCGACGCCGGCGTAATATTTGTATTCGTCGAGCCGGTCTTGCGTGCGCGCGAGGCGAATGTTGGAGACGGGCCGGAACCCGGCGTCGAGCCCGGTTTCCTCCGTCAGCCTGCCGTAAAGGCCGACGGAATATTTGTGCAACTGGCCGACCGAATAGGACATGTTGAACAGTGGCAGCAGCCCGGCGGCGTGCCAGGTCGAGCCGGAGGTCAGCTCCTTGCGCTCGATGAGCACACTGTCGCTCCAACCCTTCTTGGCGAGGTGATAAAGCGTCGAGACGCCGACGACGCCTCCGCCGATGACGACCGCGCGAGCCGTGGTGCGCATATCAAAGACCCCCGATATCAGTAATTGGCGTCTGGCGTCGCCGCCTTCTTGCGCTCGATGTATTCCCGCAGCGCCTCATCGACCCCAGCGTCGATGGGCGGCGCGACATAATCGGCGAGCATTTTTTTCCACACCGCATTGGCGCGGGTCGCCGCGTCCTTCGAGCCTTCCTCCATCCATTGCTCGACCGAATTGTTGTCGGCGATGCTGGAGCGGTAGAAG
>JAJYDD010000495.1 GCA_021777795.1 Pseudomonadota bacterium
ATAGAGATAGGGCGCGTCGGGCTGCGCCTTGCGGCCGTGATAGACGATCTCGACGCCGAAGGCGGCCGCCCGCTTGGCGATCTCCTTGCCGATGCGCCCGAGGCCGAGCACGCCCATCGTGCGGCCCCGAAGCGAGGCGGTGAGCGGGAAGGCGCCTTGCCGCTCCCAGCGGCCCTCGCGCAAATACCGCTCGGCGGCGGGAAAACGGCGCACCGCGTTGAGCAGCAGGCCGATGGCGGTGTCGGCGGTCTCGGCGTCGAGCACGCCGGGGGTGTGGGCCACCACCACGCCGCGCGCCGCCGCCGCCTTGGCGTCGATATGGTCGTAGCCGACGCCGAAGCTCGAAATGATCTCCAGCTTCGGGAATTGCGCGATATAGGCGTCGTCGATCTTGACCGAGTGGAAGGCGACGACGAGGGCGCGGACTTCGGGCGCGACGGCGGCCAACGCGGCGGCGGGGTCGGCCGCCTCATAAGGCCGGTGCAGGCGGGCGCGCTGAGCCACCCGCTCGGCGATGATGGGCATGCCCGGCGCCGGCATCAGAACGTCGTAGGTCAATCGGCTGTCTCCCGTTTTGGCGCCAGCATGAGCCCAAGGGCGGTCCCGAGGCAAGGCGGGGCTTTGCCGGCGGGCGCGGTCATGCCACATGCGGGGCGTCATGTCGGCGCCCTTCGAGACGCAGCCCCGGCGCGCCCCGCGCGTGCGGCGGCTCATCCTCAACGATTTCCGCTCCTATGCGGCGCTCGATGTGCGATTCGAGGCGCGCATGGTCGCTTTTGTCGGCGAAAACGGCGCCGGCAAGACGAATCTCCTGGAGGCTTTGTCGCTGTTTTCGCCGGGGCGGGGGCTCAGGCGGGCCGAGATCGGCGAGTTGGCGCGAACAGGCGGGGCGGGCGGCTTCAGCGTCGCCGTGGAGGTCGAGGAGGAGGGCGAGATCAGGCCGATGGGGCTGGGGCTGGAGCTTGGGCCCAACGGGCCGGAGCGGGTGCATCGCATCGACCGCGCGCCCGTCGGCTCGGCGCGCGCCTTCAGCGATCAATTGCGGCTCGTCTGGCTGACGCCGGCGATGGACCCGCTGCTGAGCGGGCCGGCGAGCGAGCGGCGCAAGTTTCTCGACCGCCTCGTGCTCGCCATCGACCCCGGCCACGGCGCCCGCGTCGGCCAGTTCGAGCGCGCCTTGCGCGGCCGCAACCGGCTCTTGGAGGAGGGCGCGCGCAACCCCGCATGGCTGGATGCTGTGGAGCGCGAGGCGGCCGAACTCGGAATCGCCATCGCGGCGGCGCGGGCCGAATGCGTCGGCCGACTCGCCGCGCTGATTCTGGCCGGGCGCGACGACGACGGGCCGTTCCCCTGGGCCGGCCTCGCCTTGCAAGGCGAGGTCGAGGCGATGGCGCAGGCGGGGCCGGCCTTGGAGGCGGAGGACCGCTACCGCAGGGCTTTGCGCGACAACCGCGCCCGCGACGCCGCGGCCGGGCGCACGCTGATCGGCCCGCATCTGGCCGATCTCGACGTGACCCACGGACCCAAGGGCGCGCCAGCCGCGCGCGCCTCCACCGGCGAGCAGAAGGCGCTGCTGGTCGGCATCGTGCTCGCCCATGCGCGGCTGGTGGCGGATATGTCGGGCATCGCCCCGATCGCGCTGATGGACGAGATCGCCGCCCATTTCGACCCGCGCCGGCGCGAGGCTTTGTTCGCGGCGCTGGGCCGCCTCGGCGGGCAGGCGTTCCTCACCGGCGCCGACCCAGCGGCTTTCGCCGCGCTCGAAGGCGCGCGCTACGAGGTGGGCGAGGGCAGGGTAAAGAGCGCCCCTTAAGCGTGCCCGGCTTCCGACGACAGATGCGCGGCGCGGGCGCCGATGAGGCCGAGGGCGCGATCGTATTTGCCGGCGAAATCGTCGCCGAACAGCAGATCCGCGTTGGCGGGGCCGGTGAGCCAGGCGTTGGAGAGGATTTCGCCCTCCAACTGGCCGGCGCCCCAACCGGCGCAGCCGAGCGCCAGAACGGCGCGGCGCGGCCCCTCGCCGTGCGCGATGGCGCGCAGGATGTCGAGCGTCGCGGTCAGGCTGACGCCATCATCGATCTGCACTGTGGAATCGTTGGAGACATAGTCGCTCGAATGCAGCACGAAGCCGCGTCCGGTGTCGACGGGGCCGCCGCGTAGCACCCGGATCTCGTCAATCTCAGGCGGCAGGCGGATCGCCTCCGCCTCCTTGACGATTTCGAGCTGCACCAGCAGCTTCGACAGCCGGATGTCGTTGGCGCGCTGGTTGACGACGATGCCCATCGCCCCGTCGCTGCGATGCGCGCACATATAGACGACCGCGCGGGTGAACACGCCGTCGCGCAGGGAGGGCGTGGCGATGAGCACCTTGCCTTCGTAGCTGTGTTCCATCTGGGCGCCGGCGGGTCTCTTCATGGCCGCCAAGTTACGCCCCGTCGCCGCGCTGTCAAAATGAAAGATGCGCGACGGGCGTCATTCGGGTAAACCCTGGGCCATGCTGCGTCTCACTCTTCTGGCCTTGCTGGCCGCCACGCCGGCCCTTGCCGCCGATTTCGCCTCCGACTGGTCGGCGTCGGCGAAATCGAAGGCGCGCCTCGTCGCCGATGCGCGAGGGGCGGGGTTCGAGATCGCGCTTTCGCCGGGCTCGATCACCTATTGGCGCGATCCCGGCGAGGCCGGCGTGCCGCCGAGCTTCGATTTCTCGGGCTCGGCCAATCTCGCCAAGGCCGAGGTGGAATATCCCGCCCCCCAGCGCATCCCGGAGCCCGACGGCAGCACCGCCTTCGGCTACAACGCCAGCGTCATCCTGCCGATCCGCGTCACGCCCGTTGACCCCAGCAAGCCGGTGCGGTTGCAGGCGAAGGTCAATTACGCGGTGTGCGAAAAGCTGTGCCTGCCCGCCAGGGCCGACGCCGAATTGACGTTCGACGGCAAGGCGGGCTCGCCTTACGCCGCCGATCTCGCGACCATGCGGGCGCGCGTGCCGGCCAAGGTCGCGCCCGCCAGCCTCGGCGCCGTCGTCAGCGCGACAGCGGCCAAAAGCTGGCGGCTGTGCCTGACGGCGGCGCCGCGCGAATTGTTCGTCGAGGCGCCGGAGGGCTACTGGGTCCAGCCGAAACGGGAAGCGGACGGGCGCTGCTACGCGCTGAGCCTGCAACAGGCCCCCGACGGGGCGAAACCGCCGCTCGACGTGCGCGTGACGGTCGAGGGCGCTTCCGGCGCGGCCGAGACGCGGCTGACGCTCGGCGGCTGAGGCGGCCTGCGACGACGTGAACATTGTCCAGCGCCGGAGATCGGCCTAAAGCGCCGCCGAACGCGACGGATGACCTCATGACTCTACAGGATGTTTGGCCGCAGAGTGCTTCGCGCGCAACGACGGGCGAAGGCGTCGTGCGCGGCTGGCTGTTGCTGACGGCGGCGCTGATCTTCGCGATGGTGATGGTGGGCGGGGCCACCCGGCTCACCGAATCCGGCCTGTCGATCACGCAATGGAAGCCGGTGACC
>JAJYDD010000496.1 GCA_021777795.1 Pseudomonadota bacterium
GTCGAGCCGCGCGGCGGGAAAGCGGCGCAACACGTCCGGCGCGGCGGCGAGCAGCGTGTCGATGCCCTTGCGGCTTTCGAGCCGGCCGACGAACAGAAAACGCAGAGCCCGCCCCGACGTCGGCGCGCCCTCGGCCCAATCCGACAGCCCATGCGGGGCGAACACCAGCCGCTCGGCGGGAAGGTTGATATCGTAGCGGCGCGCGATGTCCGCGACGATGGCGCGGCTATTGCCGTGCAGCAGCGGCGCGCGCGCCAGAATCCAACGCTCCAGGGCCAGCAGCGGCGCGCCGCGGGCGCGCATCCATTCGGCGTCTTCGCGCCGCTGAGGTTGCGAATCGAGCCAGAAATCCATCGTCGTCTGCAAGGCGCAGACGAGGGGAAAGCGCGGCTCGCACAGAAAGGCGATCGGCTCGCAATCCCACAGCGGCGCATAAACGAGATCGACCTTGCAACGCGCGTCGAGCTTGGCCACTTCCTCGAACATGGCGCGCGAATGATCCCAGATCGGCTGCGGGATTGTCTCGGGCGCGACGAGATCGGGCGGCGGCGACCCCTCCTGCGGCTCGATGCGATGCACCCAGACGCCGTCTTCGAAATCGAGGCTCGGGGCCGCGCCACGGTTGCGGGTGAACACGTGGACGTGGTGGCCGAGCGCGGCCCAGGCGCGCGCCAACTCGAACACATTGCGGGCGATGCCGCCGTTTTGCCCCGGCGGATAATCTTGCGTCACCAGCGCCAGACACAGCCGGCCCCCCGGCGTCCGGGTCGGGAAGGGCAGGAACGGCGGCGGCGGGTCGGGTGGGCGCATCAGCTTGCGTTGCGGCGCGCGCGCCGCCGCCAGGCCGTCGCAGAATCCAGAAAGCGCCTCGGCCTCGAAGCGCGCATAATCGGCCGCCGTCAGGTCGCCGGAGGCGGCGGCGTTTTCCGCGTCGCGCCGCAGTTGTTCGATCTCGGAGAGGGCATTGGCGAGCACTTCCCACGGCGAATGATGGGGCACGCCGTTGCGCAGGCCGAAATACACCCGGTTCTTGATCAGAGGCCGCCAGTGGCGGGTGACACGGTTGGCGTCGCGCATCGCGCTTGCCGCATATTTGTGATGCACGGCGGCGCGCGGCGCTTGCGCGATAGGGCCGCCGGCATCGTTGACGCGGGCGATGAGGTCGGTCTCGTCGAGGAAATATTCGTATTCCTCGTCGAAGCCGCCGAGCGCGAGCAATGTCTCGCGGCGGAACGAGCAATTCGCGCCGAGCAGATGCGGAAACTCCGAAGAGAACGGATAGTTGAGCTGCGGCGTCGGCGCCGTCTGGTCGTGCGCGTAGGCGAGCCGGTCGATGGTGACATAGCGCGCCTGGAATACGAGGCCGGTGTGGTCGTAGACGACGCCGCCAGCGGCTGCGACGCCGGGCGCCTCATAGGCGGCGTTGAGGTCGGCGAGCCATTCTGGCTCGGGGACGGCGTCGTCGTCGAGGAAGGCGACGATTTCGCCGGCCGCCATCGCGATGCCGATGTTGCGCGCCCGCGAGAGGTTGCGCACCGGGCAATGGCCGATCTTGATGGCGCCGCCGAGGCTTTCCAGCCAGGCCCGCGCGCCGTCCTGCGTCGGCCCGCAGACGACGCAAAGCTCGAAGGCGCGATAGTCGAGGGCCTCAAGCCCCCGGATCGTCGCTTTCAAGAAGGGCAGGCGGCCGTCGGTGCAGATGACGACCGAAAAGGCCCTTTCCTTCATGTCGTCGCGGCTCGGGCGGCGATTCTCAGCGCGAAGGGCGTCACGTGGCGCGGCTCGCCGGGCTCCAGCCCCGCGTCTCGCAAAAGTTCCGCGAGGCCGGCGGCGTCGAATAGATGGCAGGGCGGCCGCCCCGTCCCGTCCGCGCCCAGCTTGCGGCGCAGGCTCTCAAAATCGGCCTTGGCGAGATCGGCGGCCCAGGCCGGCCCGTCGAGCGTGACGACGACCAGTTCGCCGCCAGGCGCCAGACGCGAGCGCCAATGCGGCAGGATCGATTCGCGCAGCGCCGCTACCGGCGCGAATTCGACGAGATGCGCGGCCACGAGTCTCGACGCGCCGCCCGGCAGGATCGGCAGGTTCGCGAGGTCGGCGACAAAAGCCTCTTCGCGGATGTCGAGCCGGCGGAAGTTGAGCGCCTCGGGCGCGCCGGCGCCGATCCAAAATTCGCCCGTCGCGGCGGGCGCGGCGAGCGGCGCCTCGGGCGCGGGCGCCTCGCGCTGAAGCTCCGCGACGCGGCGGGCGAGGGCGCGCAACGTCGCCTCCTGCCGTTCGAGACCGCCCGCAGCATAGGCGATCGCCTCGCGGGCGGCGAGCTGGATGCGGCCTTCAAGCGCTTCGACCACGCGGTTCGAGTCCTCCGCCAGCATCGCGCGCAGCATGGCTTCCTGGGCTTGCGCGCGCGCCTCCACGAAGGCGCGCAACCGGTCGATCTCGCGCCGGAATTCTTCGACGTCAATTCGGACGCCCTCGGGCGCGGCGGGGCGCGAGCGCCAGCCAGTGGCGAAGCTCATCGGGCGTCCCACGCGGCGTTGTCGCGACGAAACAACACGGCTTCGCTGACCTCGATCTGCGTGAGCGAGGGGACGTGCAGGCGCAATTCGCAACCGCGCTCGACCGATTGAATCGTGAAATCGACATGGACGAGGCCAGCGATAGAGGGGAACAGGTTCCGCACCGGCATTGAAAGGCTGGCGAACATGCGTTGCCCGTTCTCCGCGCAGACGTCGACGGCTATTTCGCCCTCGGACGGGACAGCGCTCCGCTTGACGTAAAAACCGCCGGTGTATTGGCCCGGCCCCAGCGTGATGTAGGGGCCGTGGCAGATATGTCCCGAGCGGCCGTCCGACCTGCGCCGCCCATCGCCCACATCAAGCCCGACGGCCTTGGGAAGCTCATTGGCCCTATAACGGGCGTAGCACACCACGCTGAACCCCTCCGACCTCTGCCAATTCGCTGCTAACGAATCTTAAAGCACGGTCGAAGGAAAATCAAGTCACCGAACGTCACCTCACAATAGAATAAAGGAACTCAAAGACGACGTGACCTTAATTTGTGCATGACTGATTATGAAAACGACAAAATTGGCCACATTGAATATAATTTACACTTTATTGTTCGAGGATGCCCCTATTTGTCGCTTGAATTGGCGGAAGGACGGCTCGGCGTCGCGAGGCTCGGCGCAAGCGACCGCAGTTCGATCCGGGCGACGCTTCCCGCGCGAACCGAAGGCGATCAAGGCCTTTCTGTCTCGATCTATTTCCTGCCCTTGCCGCGCCGCTGCTGTCCGAGGCCCATATCCTTGGCCATGCGAGACCGCGTTTCGGCATAGCCCGGCGCGACCATAGGGTAATCCGGCGGCAACTGCCATTTTGCGCGGTATTGCTCAGGCGTCAGATGGTAATGGGTGCGCAGGTGGCGCTTCAGCGATTTGAATCTCCGGCCATCCTCCAGACAGATCAGGTAATCGTCGGTGATCGATTTCTTGATCGGGACGGCGG
>JAJYDD010000031.1 GCA_021777795.1 Pseudomonadota bacterium
CACCGTCTCGACATAGGCGCCCCGGTTCTCCGGCGACAACAGCGCGCCGACGACGCCGACGGCGCGGCTGGCGTCGTTGACATAGACGGTCTGGCCGCGACGGTAGCGCGGATGGATTTTCACCGCCGTATGCACGCGGCTCGTCGTCGCGCCGCCAATCAGCAGCGGCACATCGAAACCCTCGCGCTCCATCTCGGCCGCGACATAGGCCATCTCGTCGAGCGAGGGCGTGATGAGGCCGGAGAGGCCGATGGCGTCAACTTGTCTCTCGCGCGCCACCTGAAGGATCTTTGAAGCCGGGACCATCACGCCGAGGTCGATGATCTCATAATTGTTGCAGGCGAGCACGACGCCGACGATGTTCTTGCCGATGTCGTGCACGTCGCCCTTGACGGTCGCCATCAGGATCTTGCCGGCCGAGGCGCGCGCGTCCTTCTCGGCCTCCATATACGGCAGCAGGATCGCCACCGCCTGTTTCATCACCCGCGCCGATTTCACCACCTGCGGCAGAAACATCTTGCCGGCGCCGAAGAGATCGCCGACGACATTCATGCCGTCCATCAGCGGTCCCTCGATGACGTCGAGCGGGCGCTTGGCGAGCAGCCGCGCCTCCTCAGTGTCGGCCTCGATATAATCGGTGATCCCGTTGACCAGCGCATGAGCGATGCGCTCGCCGACCGGCTTTTCGCGCCAGGAAAGATCCTGGGCCTTGCCTTCTCGCGCCGCGCCGCCGCGATAACGCTCGGCCAGCGTCAGCAGCCGCTCGGTGGAATCGGCGCGCCGGTTGAGCACGACATCCTCGCAAGCCTCGCGCAGTTCCGGGTCGATGCTTTCATAGACCGCGAGCTGGCCGGCGTTGACGATGCCCATGTCCATCCCGGCCTGGATGGCGTGATAGAGGAACACCGCGTGCATAGCCTCGCGCACCGGTTCGTTGCCGCGAAACGAGAAGCTGAGGTTGGAGACGCCGCCCGAGATATGAACATGCGGCAAGGTTTGTTTGATCGTGCGCGTCGCTTCTATGAAATCGACGCCGTAATTGTTGTGCTCCTCGATGCCGGTGGCGATGGCGAAGATGTTGGGATCGAACACAATGTCTTGCGGCGGGAAACCCGCCTGTTCGGTCAGCAGCTTATAGGCGCGCTGGCAGATGGCGACCTTGCGCTCGTAGCTGTCGGCCTGCCCCTGCTCGTCGAAGGCCATGACGACCACCGCCGCGCCGAGGTTGCGCACCAAACGCGCCTGGCGCAGGAATTCGGCCTCGCCCTCCTTCATCGAGATCGAATTGACGATCGCCTTGCCCTGCACGCATTTGAGCCCGGCCTCGATGATCGAGAATTTCGAGGAATCGATCATCAGCGGCACGCGCGAGATGTCGGGCTCGGAGGCGACGAGGTTGAGGAACTCGACCATCGCGGCTTTGGAATCAATCAGGCCCTCGTCCATGTTGATGTCGAGAATCTGCGCGCCGTTGGCGACCTGATCGCGCGCCACGCTCAAGGCGCCGGCGAAATCGCCGGCGGTGATGAGCTTGCGGAACTTGGCGGAGCCGGTGACATTGGTGCGCTCGCCGACATTGACGAACGGAATGTCCGAGGTCAGCGTGAACGGCTCCAGCCCCGAGAGCCGCATTTGCGGCGCGATCTCAGGGATCTCGCGCGGCTTCAGGCCGCTGACCGCCTCCGCGATGGCGCGGATATGGGCCGGCGTCGAGCCGCAGCAGCCGCCGACGATATTGACGAAGCCGGCCTCGGCGAAATCGTGCAATTGCGCGGCCATCTGGTCCGGGGATTCGTCATAGAGGCCGAAGGCGTTGGGCAGGCCAGCGTTGGGGTAGGCGCACACAAACGTATCGGCGACGCCGGAGATTTCCTCGATATGCTCGCGCATCGCCGCCGCGCCCAGCGCGCAATTCAGGCCAACGGTCAGCGGCCGCGCATGGCGCACCGAATGCCAGAACGCCGTCGGCGTCTGACCAGAGAGCGTGCGCCCCGAACGGTCGGTGATGGTGCCCGAGATCATGATCGGGAGCCGTCGGCCCTGTTGGGCGAACACTTCCTCGCAGGCGAAGATCGCGGCCTTGGCGTTGAGCGTGTCGAAGATGGTCTCGATCAGGATGAGATCGGCGCCGCCGTCCATCAATCCCACGATCTGCTCCGCATAGGCCTCGCGCAACTCGTCGAAGGAGACGGCGCGAAAACCGGGATTGTTGACGTCCGGTGAGAGCGAGGCGGTGCGGTTGGTCGGCCCGAGCGCGCCGGCGACGAAACGCGGCTTGCCGTCGAGCTGTTCGGCCTTCAGGGCGGCGCGCTTGGCCAGACGCGCGCCGTCACGGTTCAACTCGTAGACCACCTCCTGCATCCCATAATCGGCCTGGGCGATGCGGGTGGAGGAGAAAGTGTTGGTCTCCAGAATGTCGGCGCCGGCCTGCGCATAGGAAAAGTGGATCGCCTCGATCGCCTCCGGCTGGGTCAGCGTCAGCAGATCGTTATTGCCCTGGAGATGGCAGGCGCAGGCGACGAAACGCTGACCCCGGAAATGATCCTCCCCGAAGCCGAGACCCTGGACCTCTGTGCCCATCGCGCCATCGAGCACGAGGATGCGCTTGGCGGCTTCCGCGCGAAAGCGGGCCTCGGCGTTATCGGGACGCAAGGTGTGAGCGGAGAACGGATCGGTCATGTCGCTGCGCTCGCTGTGAATTGCATAAGGGCATAAATATATCTTTATGTCGCTATAGGCAAGATGCCGTCTAGGGCGGCGCGGCGACAGCGGCCCGGGGGCGTGTTCGCGGCGACGCTGTCCTCGGCGCGGTGCGCTCAGAAAAGGTCGAAATACTCGCGGTGTTCCCAGTCGGTCACTTCCGCCGCGAACCGGCTCAACTCGGCTTCCTTGATTCGGCAATAATAATCGACGAAGCCTGCGCCGAGTTCGCGGCCGAGCGTTTCGTCGGCGTGCAACGCGCTCAACGCTTCGCCGAGGCTGCGCGGCAAAGCGGGCGCCTCGGATTCGTAAGGGACATCGGCCGCCGGGGCCGGTTCGAGGCCGGCGCGCAAGCCGTCGAGCCCCGAGATCGCCTGCGAAGCGATGTAGAGATAGGGGTTGGCGGCGGGTTCGCCGACGCGATTTTCCAGCCGGGTCGCCGTATCGCCCGCGCCGCCGATGTAGCGGATCATGGCGGCGCGGTTGTCGCGCCCCCAGGCGACGCGATCCGGCGCCAGCGAATAGGCGCGATAGCGGCGATAGGCGTTGATCGTCGGCGCCGCCAGCACGGTCGCGCCCCGGCCATGCGCCAACAGCCCCGCCAGATAGTGGCGCCCCAGCGGGGAAAGGTCGTCGCCCGCCTCCGGCATGAACAGGTTGCGCCCATCCCTGGCGAGCAGCGATTGGTGCAAATGCCAGCCGCTCGACGTGGCGTTGGGCATTTTCGGCCGACACATGAAGGTGGCGTGCAGATTGTTGCGCCGGCAGATTTCCTTGGTCGCGGCGCGGAACATCATCATGTTGTCGGCGGCGGCGAGCGCGCCCGTCACGCCAAAGGTGAACTCGAACTGGCTGGGTCCGAACTCCACTTCCATCGAGCGCAGCGGCAAGCCGAGATCGAGCGCGTTGCGGCGCAGCAGCTCCAGGATCGGCGATACGGAATCATAGGTCGTCTCGGTGAGATATTGCGCGCCGGTCGACAGCAGGCTGAATTCGGGCGGCGCGCCGGGCTGGCCGGATTGATCGAGCCCGATCGTGCGCTCGGGCGTGCGAAAAACGTGAAACTCCACTTCGAGCCCGACAGCGAGCGCGCAATCGAAGGCGTCGAAGGCCGCTGCGGCCTTGCGGGCGATCCGCCTGGTGTCGAACGGGACCGGCGACCCGTCGCGAAAGTGCAGGTCGCACAGAATCCAGGCGGTCGTGCGCTCCCACGGCAGCGCGCACCACGTCGAGGGATCGGGAATCATGAGGATGTCGGCCGCGCCCTGCATTTTGGGGTGGCCGAAATCTCCGCCGGTCGTGAAGACGGAAAAGGCGGTGCGATGCGCCGTATCTTTCAGCAGCAGCGTGCTGGCGACGCCGATTCCGCCGCGCATGGCCTTGACCGCCTCGCGCGCGACCATCGCCTTGCCGCGAAAGACGCCATGCTGGTCGGCGAACAGGAACCGCACCATCTCGATGCGGCCGGCTTCGACCTCGCCGGCCAGCCGCCGCTCCGCGCGCGCCTGCTCCTCGGACCAGAGGCCAAGTTTCTCGACGAGATCGGGCATGTTCAGGCGTCGGCTTTGCAGGGCCAGGAGGCCTGTTCGCGCCGGCGCGCGTCGCCTTCGCGCCAATAGCGCTCGGCATCGCCGCTGCGGTCGACTCCGTCGAAGGTGACGGGGCCGCGAAAATTCGGCGCCTGCGCGGCGCTGAGGCGCATCAAGGGCGTCTCGCCAGCCGCGACCTTCTCGATCTCGCCCGCAAGCAGCCGGCGATAGGCGATTATCGCCTTGTCGCTGGCGCCCAGATGCTCGCGCGTGCGGTCCTGGATCGGCCCCTGCGACTCGCAGGCCCATTGGTCGTGGACGTTGATGTCGAAGCCCATTCCGAGATAGGTTTTCGATTTCTGCTCGGCCTCGTCGTAGCCCCATTTGGTGGCGCGGTTGCGATGCGGGCGATAGTCGGGCTCGGGATAGGTCGCCAGGCGCTGATCGCGCATGGTTTTCTTGTCGAGCGGGCCGGTGAAGCTGGTGAAAATCGTGAACCAGTAATTGTTGTGGTCATCCACGGGGACATGCCATTGCGTGATGGTCGTCTCCGGGCTCATCGGAATGACGAAGGTCTGCGGAAAGACGATATTGGTGACCCGCACGTGGGTCTGGGTCTCGTCGAGCCGGCGCAGGGTGGTCAGGCGCAGGCCGTGATCGCGCAGGGCGACACCGATCTCCGGCCGGTCATATTCGCGCAGCACCTTGGTGATCGGCAAATCGGAATCGATCGTGGTGGAGCGAAACTGCTTGCCATAGCTGTCGGCGGGATCCTCGTCCTCGAAGAAGCGATGCAGGAACGAGGCGTGGGCGGGGTCCATGCCGACCTCAAGGGCTTGCAGCCAGTTGCATTCCCACAGGCCCTTGAAGGCGAAGGTGTGGGTTTCGGGCGCCATGAAGCAATCAAACTCGGGAAAGGCGGGCGGCTCGCCTTTGCCGAGATAGGCGAAGACAACGCCCGAGCGGACTTCGATAGGATAGGCGCGTTGGCGCACGTTCTTGCAGAGATTGCTGGCCACGGGCTCCGCCGGCGTCTCCAGGCAGACGCCGTCGACGTCGAACTTCCAGCCGTGGAAGGGACAGCGCAGGCCCTCCGGCTCCAGCCGGCCGTAGGAGAGATCGGCGTTGCGGTGCGGGCAATCGCGGTCGAGCAGGCCATACCGGCCGGCGGCGTCGCGGAACAGCACCAAATCCTGGCCGAGCAGGCGCACGGCCTTCACCGGGCGTTCGCCCTGCATCTCATCGACGAGCGCCGCCGGCTGCCAATACGACCTTAGCAGCTCGCCGCAGGGCGTTTCCGGCCCGACGCGCGTCAGCATGTCGTTCTGCTTCTGACTTATCACGCGACTCTCCCTTGGCTGACAGCGCCCTTCGCCAAGCTTCCCGCCGACTGCATGCAATGTCAACGGAATTGCGCGCCCAAATCGCGAATTGCGGCCGATTGGCATTGCGTGGGGCCATCATTGCATGCAATTTGCGCAGACTTCCGTGGCCCAGGGTGACCGCCATGCGATCGCAACAATCGCGCATTCTGGTCCAACTCCGAGACCTGATCCTGAAGGGCGCCTTCGCGCCCGGCGAAAGGCTGGCCGAAATCCCGATCTCCGCCCGCCTGGGCGCCTCGCGCACCCCCGTGCGGTTGGCGTTCTCGACCCTGGAGCAGGAGGGCCTGGTGGCGTCCTCGCCGGGCGGCGGTTTCGTCATGCGCGCCTTCACCCGCAAGGAGATCGACGACGCCATCGCCGTGCGCGGCGTGCTGGAGGGCATGGCCGCGCGCCTGTTGGCCGAGAACGGCCTCGCCCCCGGAATGAAAGAGGCGTTCGAGGAATGCCTGACGGCCGGCGACTCCGCGCTCGGCGGCGATGCGCTCTCGCTCGACGGCTACGCCGACTACGTCGAGATGAACGATCGCTTTCACGAGATGCTCGTCCGCTTTTGCGGCAACGCCGCGCTGCAACGCTCCATCGAGGTCAACAGCCGCCTGCCGTTCGCCGCCGCCAGCGCAACGCTGCCGATGCATCCGGCCAGCGGCGACGGGCGCAGATGGCTCTTGATAACCCATCATCAGCATCGCACCCTCGTCGAGGCGATCCAGCGGCGCGAGGGCACGCGGGCGCAGGCGTTGGCGATCGAGCATGTCGAAGTGGCGCGGATGAATCTTCGCTTCGCCTATGAGAAAGCGCGCGAAGGCGCCGAGGTCGCACCGGCGATGCGGCTGCTGGCGCCGAGCGAAGATCGGGAGAGCGCGTGAGCGAGCGAGGACTCATCGTCCAGTTGCGCGAAATGATCCTCTCGGGCGTCATCCCGGCGGGCCAGAGGGTGACCGAGGCGTGGCTCGCCGAACTTCTGGGGGTTTCGCGCACGCCGATCCGCAGTCTGCTGCCGGCGCTCGCCGGCGAAGGCCTGCTGCAAGCGGCGGGGCGGCGCGGCTATGCGGTGAAGGCGTTCAGCGCCCGCGAGTCGGCGCTCGCCATTGAATTGCGCGGGTCGATCGAGGGCCTGGCCGCCCGGATCGTGGCGCGCGAGGGGCCGAGCGCGGCGCTTCTGGCGAGCCTCGACGCATGTCTGCGCGACGGCGACGCCCTGTTCGAGAAGCGCCATCTCGAACGCGAGGACGAACTCGCCTACGGCCAGATGAACGCCCGTTTCCACGCCGCCGTCGTCGCCGCGGCGGAGTCCAGCTCGCTCTCGGAATCCTACGCACGGATAAAGCTGGTGCCATTCGCGGCGCCCTCGACCATCGCCTTCGATCAGGTGGGCGTCGAGAAGGCGTTCGATCTCCTCAACTACGCCCACCGCCAGCATCACGACATCGTCGCCGCGATCCGCGCCGGCGACGCCGGCCGGGCCGAGTTCCTGTTCCGCGAACACGCGCACCGGCCGCGCGCCAGCCTCTGGCCGCCCTCCGGCGCGCCCGCTCAGCCGAAGCGGCGGGCGCGGGCCAAACCCGTCTAGCTCTTGCGATAGGCCTCGCGCGCCCAGTCCGAGAACGGCGCCGGGCCGACCTTCGCCCGCACTTCGGTCTGCACGTGACGCTCGACGGTCGGCTTGGAAGTCCCGCCGTCGGGCTCGCCCCAGACGACGACGACATCCGCGCCGGTCGCAGCATGATGTTCGTCGATCATCGACAGCGAAATCCAGACGCGGCCGTTCGACGTGTAAACGGGATAAGTCGATATGCCGACCTGCTTTCCCCCGGCCAATATCATATCGTAGGGCAGGGTCGCGTAATGGGCGGCCGGCAGGTCCATATATTTGAAACGGTCGTCCGTATTGAACATCGAGGCGAAAATCCGCATCACGTCGTCGGCGTTCCAGGTCAGCGTCACTTTTCTGCGATGCGGCTGCGCGGAGAGCTTCATCAGCGCCTCGCGGCCGATGAAGTCGTGGTCGAAATTGACCATGCCACCGTAGCCGAGATCGAACGGCGTCAGATAATAATCCTCGATGCGCTCGCTCACCATGCTGCCGCCGAGCGAAGCATTCGCCTCGAAGCCCTCCGCGGGCAACCATTCGCGGTAGGCCCTCAGCCCGTCTCCGGTGTAGATGGCGGGCATCGGCGAGGGGATCCAGGCCGATTCAATGGCGACGGTGGAATAGGCGCGGGCGCCGCCAGCGCGCAGGCCGAAATCGCGCCCCGCCTGCATCAGCGCGGCGCGGATTTCGTCGCGCTCCTCGCTCGGCCCCCACAATTCGAGCCCCGGCGCGCCGGACATGCCGTGCTTGAGACAGCGAACCGGCCGCCCCGCGATGCGGATTTCGCCCATGTTGAAGAACTTGATTTCCGGCAGCGGGCCGCCGTGGGCGCGTTCGAGAATAGCCCAGGCGCTGGGGCCCTGGACCTCGAAGCGATAGGTTTTGCGCGGACGCGCATTGGCGAGGCTGCGCTCGTCGCGCTCGACGCGGACGTCGTAGCCGCCCATGCGGGCGTTGAACTCGATCCAGTTGGAGATCGGCGGCCGGCCGACGATGGTCACGCGGTCGTCTTCGAGCCCGAACAGGATACCGTCGCCGATGACATAGCCCTCGGGGTTGCAGGCGACGAACTGCTTGGCCTTGTCGCGCCTGAAACCCTTGAACGTATTGACGCCGAGATGCGACAGCAGCCGGACCGTATCCGGCCCCTCCACGTAGAGGTCGGTCATGTGAAAGGACTGGTCGAACAGGATGGCGGTCTGGCGCCAGGCCTCCTGCTCGTCGCGCCAGTTCGAGAACTCGCCGGCGATCGGGAAGACGTAGGGGCCTGCTTGCGAGTTTCGCAGCATCGTGACGGGGTCGCCGACCTCGTGGATGCGTTGTTCCAGGCTTTTCGTCGTCATGTTTCCTCCGATCTCGCCGCCGCCGTTTAATGTATCCTATATGGCGGAGAATGGCGCGATATATTCAAAAAACTTCAGAATTGGGATACAATCAGGCGTCGAGATAGCCGCGCCGCGTCGCGCCCCCCGGACGCCGGCTGTGAAAAGCCGTCGCCGAGGCGTCGCGGAGGGTTGCAATCTGCTGGTAAAACGTCGGACGATAACGCGACTCGCGGGCCGATGGATCGGCGCCAGGGGAGGAAAAGAATGAAAAAGCACTTTTTGGGGCTTTGCGCCGCGTTGGCTTTGGCCGGAGCGTCAGGGGCCGAAGCCGATACGATCAAGGTCGGCATCGTCGCGCCGTTCTCCGGCCCCTTCGCGATCTATGGCAAGCAGTTCAAGGAAGGGCTGGAGGTCTTCGTCAAGGACTACGGAACCAAGGCCGGCGCTCACGACGTCGAGTTCGTCTACAAGGATTCCACCGGCCCGAACCCTGACGTCTCCAAACAGGTGACGCAGGAATTGCTCATCAAGGACGGGGTCAAATATCTCGGCGGCTACGTGTTCACGCCGAACGCGCTGGCGGTCGCGCCGCTCATCACGCAATCGCAGACGCCGACCGTGATCTTCAACGCCGCGACCTCCGTCATCACCAAGAAATCGCCGTTCTTCGTGCGCACCAGCTTCACGCTGCCGCAGAACTCCGGGCCGATGGCGGATTGGGCGATCGCCAATGGCATCAAGACCGTCGTCACCGCCGTCACCGATTACGGCCCCGGCGTCGACGCCGAGAAGACCTTCATCAAGGAATTCGAGGCCAAGGGCGGCAAGATCGTCGACAAGATCCGCATGCCGATCAAGACCACGGACTTCGCCCCGTTCATGCAACGCATCAAGTCCGATGCGCCAAACGCGCTGTTCGTTTTCATTCCCGCCGGCCCGACCGCTTTTTCCTTCACCAAGTCCTATAGCGACAATGGTCTGAAGGCGGCCGGCATCCAGTTCCTGGGCACCGGCGACGTCGACGACGAGACGACCTTGCAGGCGCTGGGCGACGCGGCCATCGGAATCAAGACTGCCTATCCCTATTCGGCCGCGCACAAATCCGCGTTGAACGACAAACTGATCGCCGAACTGGCCGCGCTTCACCCGGACTCGAAGGCGAACTTCGCCACCGTCGACGCCTACGACGGCGCCTATGTCCTCTATAAGATGATCGCCGCCGCTGGGACCGACGGCGACGCCGCCATCAAAGCGGCGAAGGGCCTGAAATGGGAAAGCGCGCGCGGTCCCGTCAGCATCGACGCGAACAATCGCTCGATCACCGAAAACATCTACATCCGCGAAGTCGCCAAGAACGCCAAGGGCGAGTTGGAGAACAAGGAAATCTTCACCTTCAAGGACGTGCCGGACCTGGGCCAGGCCAAATGAGGCAGGCTCGCGCTGAGCCGATAGGCCGCCCGGCGTCATGAACACCTTCGCCTCCATCTGCATCGACGGCGTCGCTTACGGCATGATCCTGTTCATGATCTCTGTCGGCCTTTCGGTGACGATGGGGCTGATGCGCGTCGTCAACCTCGCGCATGGCGGCTTCGCCATGCTGGGCGGCGCGTTGGCGCATTACGGAATGGCGGCGCTGGGACTGAACTTCGCGGTCTCGGCGCTGCTCGCCATCCTGGTTGTCGTGGCGCTGTCGGCGCCGATGGAGCGGGTGCTTTATCGCCCGCTCTATCGCATGGGAGAATTGCAGCAGGTGCTGGCGACCATAGGCATAACGTTCTTGATGATCGCCAGCGTCAGTCTTTGGTTGGGGACATCGATCCTGCAAATTCGTCTGCCGGCGTCGCTGTCGGGCGCCGTCAACTTAGGCTTTCGCACCCTGCCGGCGGACCGGGTGTTCGTGATCGTCGCGGGCATCGTGGTCATCGGCGCCCTTTACATGCTGATCGAGCGCACGCGTTTCGGCGTCAAGCTGCGCGCGGCGGTCGATGAGCGCGACGCCGCGGCCTGTCTGGGCATCGACACGTCGAGGCTTTTCTCGCGCACCTTCGCCCTGGGGGCCGCGCTCGCCGCGCTCGGCGGCATCATGGGCGCAGGCCTGCTGCCGATCGACGCTTATTATCCGCTGCGCTACATGGTGCTGTTCCTGGTTGTCGTGGCGGTTGGCGGCCTCGGCAGCATCGCCGGGTCGTTCGTGGCGGCGCTCGGGCTCGGCGTGCTTGATACGGCGGCGCGTTATCTCGCGCCCGATTACGGCACGATCTTCTTTTATGTGGCGATGATCGTCATTCTGGGGTGGCGGCCGCACGGCCTGTTGGGCAGGGGCGAGGCGTGAGTCTGATCCCGCGCGATCGACGGCTTCGCGACCTCGCCATCCTGCTTGGCATGGCGCTCGTTCTGACGGCGGCCTTCTATGCCTTTCCAGACAACCTCGCCTTCGCCACCCGCGTCATCATCATGATGATTTTCGTGCTGTCGCTCGATTTCGTGCTTGGCGTTGCGGGCGTCTCCACCCTCGGCCATTCCGCGTTGTTCGGCGCCGGCGCCTATGCGGCAGGGTTGTGCGCGGCGCATGGTTGGAACGAGCCGCTGCTGGGCGTGGTCGCGGGTGCGGCGGCTGCGGCGTTCGTCGCGCTGCTCTCCGGGCTGTTCTTGATGCGCACGCGCGGCCTGACGCTGCTGATGCTGACCATCGCGGTGACCGAAGTGCTGGGCGAACTCGCCAACAAATTCTCCGACATCACCGGCGGCGCCGATGGCCTCGATATCGTCATGGGGCCGATTTTGGGCGTGTTCAAATTCGATTTCCGCGGTCAGGTCGGCTATGTCTACGCGGCTTGCATGTTGCTCCTCGTGTTCGCGTTTCTACGCATCCTCATTGCCTCGCCCTTCGGGCTCGCGGCGCGCGGGATCAAGGAGAGCCCGGCGCGGATGCGCGCCATCGGCGCGCCGGTCTATTGGCGATTGGTGGCGATCTATACGCTCGGCGGCGCGCTCGCCGGGATCGCCGGCGCCCTCTCGGCGCAGAGCACTTCGCTGGTCAGTCCCGCCGTGTTCGATTTCCAGCTTTCCGCCAACGCGCTCATCATGCTGATCCTCGGCGGCGCCGGGCGGCTCTATGGCGCCCTGTTCGGGACGCTGGTGTTCATGAGCGTGCATGAGGTGGCGGCGAGCGTCGATCCCTTCAACTGGCTGTTCATCATCGGCGCCTTGCTGTTGGCGGTGGTCTATGTCGCGCCAGCCGGGCTTTTGAGCCTGCCTGATCTTGTCAAGCGCCAACTGCGGTTTTCCCGATGAGCGCCGGGCTTCAGATTCGCGGCCTCTCCAAGTCGTTCGGCGGCCTCGCCGTCGCGCGCGAGATCAATTTCGATCTCGCGCCGGGTGATCGCAAGGCTCTGATCGGCCCCAATGGCGCCGGCAAATCGACATTCGCCAATCTCCTCACCGGGGCGCTGACGCCCTCGGCGGGCGAAATCCGGCTCGACGGGCGCGACATCGGCCGCTTGGGCGAAGCGGCGCGGGTGAAGGCCGGCATCGCCAAGACGTTCCAGATCACGACGCTGTTTCAAGACTTGACCGTGCGCGAAAACATCCTGCTGCCGGTGTTGGAGCGGCGCGGCGCCGCCCTGCGCATGTTCCGCCGCGCTGACGCCGACGCGCAGGCCAACGCCGAGGTCGAGGCGCTGATGGCGCAGTTCAAGCTCAACCCGTTCGCCGAAGTCCGGGTCGGCGACCTCGCCTATGGTCAGCAACGATTGGTTGAGATGACGGTCGCCCTGGCGTTAAAGCCGCGCATCCTCATCCTCGACGAACCCGCAGCCGGCGTGCCCACGGGCGAGAACCATCTCATCACCGACGCCATCGCCGCCTTGCCCGCGGATCTCTCCGTGCTGATCATCGAGCACGACATGGCGCTGGTGTTCAAGGTGGCGCGCGCGATCGTGGTGCTGGTGGCCGGCGCCATTCTGGTTGAAGGTGCGCCGCGCGAGATCGCCGCCAATCCGCGCGTGCGCGATCTCTATCTGGGCTCGCGTCATGGTTGAAGAGCTTCTGAGCCTAAAGGACGTGCGCGCGGGCTACGGACGCACCGAGATTCTCAATGGCGTTTCGTTCGCTGTCAGCAAAGGCGAGCGCCTGGCCGTCATCGGCCGCAACGGGGTCGGCAAGACAACGCTGCTGGCGACCATCATGGGCCTGACCCGGTTGCACGGCGGCGCCATTACGCACGCAGGCGCTCGCATCGACGCGCTGCCGACGCACCGGCGCGCCGAGCGGGGATTGGGCCTAGTGCCGCAGACCCGCGACATTTTCAAATCCCTCACCGTGGAGGAAAATATCGTCGCGGGGCTGCGCGGCGAGGGCACGCTGGAACAAGCCTACGCCTTGTTTCCGCGCCTGAAGGAGCGGCGTCGCAACAGGGGCGGACAACTCTCCGGCGGCGAGCAGCAAATGCTGGCGATCGCCCGCGCGCTGGCGGGACGCCCTTCGCTGCTGTTGCTGGATGAACCGCTCGAAGGACTGGCGCCCGTCATTTGCGACATGCTGATGGACGTGTTCCGCCGCTTGGCGGCCGACGGGCGCACGACCGTCGTGCTGGTTGAACAGCATGTCGAAATGGCGATCGATTTCGCCGACCGAGTCATTATCCTGGATGCGGGCCAGATCGTTTACGAGGGCCTTCCCGCCGACATTCGCAGCGATGGTTCGATTCTATCTCGATTTGTCGGCGTCGCGCTCGAACCGACTTAGGAAGCGCCCGCTCTCTGCGCGGCTGCTCCGCCGGCTCGCTTGTGTCTATCAGTCCGGCGCGCTTTCGATTACGCCGTAGATCACACCCAGGAGAATGCCCATTCCCATCTCGTAGCCGGGACAGGCGCATGCGCGCGATCCTGTGTTCCCAGGCGATCAACTGATCCAACGCAGCGCGCAAAAGATCGCGATTGTCGGGATCGTCGTCGGCGCCTAGCGCCTTGGCGGCGAAGCGCGCGAACTTGTCGGGTTGCGCGGCGGTCGCGTCGAGCGCGTCGAGCGCGTCGTCGAGCGCCTCCAGGAAGCCTTGAAAGTCGGCCATCGCCGCCCCGCCCTCGACGCGCATGACGACGTCGCGATAGCGGATTTCGCCCGTGTGGCAGGCGGCGCAGTTCATGCCGACCCAGTGTTCGTCCGACGCCTGTCTGAGCTTCCAGCGCAAGCGCGTCCGCGATGCGGCTGGCACTGGTAGCGCCAGACATTGCGCGGGTCGATGCCGATCGCCTCGCGCAATGCCGCCAAAATGCGCGATTTGCCGATGCCCGCCTCGCCGGACATGATCACGATCTGGCCTTGGCCGCCGCAAACTTTGCGCCAGCGATCCACGAGCAGCGCGACCTCCTCGCCGCGCCCGACAAATCCGTCACGCCCGCGAGGTGCGAGGCTTCGAAACGTTCGAGATTTTCGTTCTCCCGCTGGACCAACCATACTTCGACCGGATCGTCGACGCCCTTGAGGCGCTGCGGTCCGAGCGCTTTCAGATCGAAGGCGCCGCCAATCAGCCGGCATGTGCTCTCGGCGGCGACGACGGCGCCCGGTTCGGCGAGCGCCATCAAACGCGCCGCCAGATTAGGCGTGTCTCCGACCACGCCGTGCTTGCGCACATCGCCCGAGACGACTTGATTTCCGACGACGACCATACCGGTCGCGATGCCGACCCGCACGCTCAGTCGCACATGCGCGGGGAGTTCGAGACTTGGCACGGCCGCGGCGATCGCCAACCCCGCGCGCACCGCCCGATGCGCGTCATTTTCCCGCGCCGCTGGATAGCCGAAATACGCGAGCACCCCATCGCCGTAGAGTTCGGCGACGAATCCTTCGTGGCGTCCCACGAGTTCGGCGCATAGCGCGTGTTAGGCGCTGATGACGGCGTGCATGTCTTCCGGATCGAGGCGCGCTGAGAGGGCGGTCGATCCTACGAGATCGCAGAACATGACGGTCAGGTGGCGGCGCTCCGAGGGCGCACGCGCGGCCGCAGCCGTTTCGAAAGCAGCGATGGCCGCGAGCAAGCGGCGGCGGTCGCCGACAGCGGCGACCCCGATTTCCTTCAGGTCATCGCCTGTGAGCCGCATCAGCACGGCGCCGTCCACCCGATGCTCCCGGAACGCCGCAGCATATTCGCCAAGACCAATGCTGCCGAGCCAATCTTCGATGTCCATGGGCGCCAATCTTTCGGCCGACTGGATGATAGAACCGCTATTCTTCCCCCGTGTCGAGATCGTCTCTGCGAACGTCGGATTCCGCGCCGGGCTAGAGGAGGGTCGGCTCCTGGCGTGGGAGAAAGGACTGGGATCCGCCGACTGCGCTGACCCAGGTGCGCGCCAAGCCGAAGCCGCACGCCGACGGCGACCATCAGTTCTCGTCAACCAACTTGAGCAAGAGAAGGCAGCAGGCCGCTCGGGCCGATTGTCGGAAAACCTGCTACGCTTCGATCTCATCGTCATCGACGGCGACGCCGAAATGACGACCGCCACGCTCGACCGGCTGACGCACCACTGTGACATCGTCGAGACCGGCAACACGAGTTGGCGGTTCAAGAACCGCTCCTGAGCCCAATCCAGCGGATCGGCTCGTCCCTCGCACGCGAGGGGGTGACAATTTTTCGCGCGCCGCGTTCCCATCACCCTACCGCAGAGCCCAAACCAAGCCTTTCCTCACGCCGCCACGGGGTCGCTATTGGACGCGAAACGGGGTCACGTTTTGGCGCGATTTGACGGTCGTCAGAGATTCCAGCGTTTGGCGCATGCCCCGCCTCAGTCTGGCCGTTATCGCGCGGGGAGCGTTTCCTGCGAAGACCCTGGAAACGATAAGCGCCTACGCGGCCAGAGCCGGTCGGCGGTGGGCCCAAGAGCGCGCCTGCTCAAGCAGGCCGCCGAGCCGCAGGACGCCGCTGTCGGCGTGGCGCGGGCCGACGATCTGGACGCTGGTCGGCAGCCCGTCGGCCGCCCAGCCGGAGGGCACGGCGAGCGCGGGATGGCCGGTGAGGTTGAAGGGATAGACGAAACCGGTCAGCCCGGGTTGCGTCGGCCCCACCCCCACGCCGTCGATCTCCACGACATCGCTGGCGCCGTTGAACGTGGCGGCGAGCGCGGTGCGTGTGATGGTTGGCGACACCAGGAAATCATAGCTCTCGAACAGGCCCTGGATGGCGCGGAACATGCGCGTGCGCGCGGCAAGCGCCTTGACGTAAGTTGCGACGTCATACGCTTTGCCGGCCTCGACGAAGGCGCGCAGCACGGGATCGGTCTTGTCGCCCAAACGCTCGACCACGGAGCCGAGATTGGTGGCGATCGAAGTGAGATAGAGGGCGCGCTGTTCCTCGGGCATCCAATCGATCTCGACCCGAACCTCCTGGACCTCAGCGCCGAGATCGCTGAAGACTTTCAAAGAGGCTTCGACGCCCTTGGCGACATCCGCCGAGGTCCGCGTGGCGCCGGAGCGCGAGAGATAGCCGATGCGCAGGCCGGTCAGGTCCTGCGACAGCAACGCGGGTGAGACGCGGCCCAGCGGTTCGACATGCGCTGTCCAAGGGTCCAACGGGTCGGCGCCGGCCATCGCCGCCTGCATGACGGCGCAATCGGCGATCGTGCGGGTCAGCGGCCCGGCGGCGATGACATTGGCGAAGGCGTCGCGCGCTTCCTGATAGGGGATAGCGCCGGTTGTGCCCTTCAGACCCACCAACCCGCAACACGCCGCAGGAATCCGCGTCGAGCCGGCGCCGTCGCTGCCCAGGCCAAGCGGCCCGAGGCCGGCGGCGACCGCCGCCGCCGCGCCGCCGCTGGACCCGCCGGGCGTGCGTTCGAGATCCCAGGGGTTGCGCGTCACGCCGTAAATCGGCGCGTCGGTCTGTCCCTTGATGCCGAACTCCGGCGTCGTCGTCTTGCCGATCATGATGGCTCCGGCGGCACGCAACCGCGTCACGAGAACGTCGTCGCGATCGGGAATGTTGTCGGCGAAGGCGATCGAGCCGAACGTAGTGCGCACACCCTTCGTGGGGATAAGGTCTTTCACGCTGACGGGGACGCCATGCAACGGCCCGAGCGGCGCGCCGGACATCACCGCCTGCTCGGCCGCCTTCGCGGCGCGGCGCGCGTCCTCGGCGGTCACGGTGATGAAGCAGTTGAGCGTCGGCTGAAGCCGTTCGACCGCAGCCAGCACCGTGTCCATGTATTCGACCGGCGAGAGCTTTTTGCGCCGGATCAGCGCGGCCGCCGAGACGGCGGACAGGAAGAGCAGTTCGCGATTGGACATCGAACGAAACCTCGTTTCGGCGAGAAGGGCGTCAGGTCGTGGGATAGAGATGGCAGGCGGTCAGCCGGCCGGGCGCGGTTGAGCGCAAGG
>JAJYDD010000032.1 GCA_021777795.1 Pseudomonadota bacterium
GGGAGGACATCCGCCAGCGGGAAGGCGGACGCGCGCCGCCTTCCCGGGTATTTGTTACTTGTAGCCGGCCTTCTTCATCGCCGAAGCGGTGGTCGTCTGCGCCTTGGCGAGCGCCGCATCGATGGTCATGCCGCCGGCGAGCGCGGCCGAGAAATCCTGGCCGACCTCAGTGCCGATGCCCTGGAATTCGGGGATGGCGACGAACTGCACGCCGACATAGGGAACCGGCTTGACGGTCGGATGCGTCGGATCGGCCGAGTTGATCGAGCCCAGCGTCATCTGCGCCCAAGGCGCCGCCTTCAGATATTCAGGGTTCTTGTAGAGCGAGGTGCGCGTGCCCGGGGGAACGTGCGCCCAGCCGTCCTGCTTGGCGACCAGTTCGGTGTAATGTTTCGAGGTCGCCCAGGAGACGAATTTCTGGGCGGCGTCGCCGTTCTTGGTGCTGGTGGGAACCGCGAGCGACCAGGCCCACAGCCAGTTGGCGTTCTTGCCCTTGCCGTCGTTGGGCGCGAGCGCGAAGCCGACATCGCTGGCGACCTTGGACTGCTTGGGATCGGTGACGAAACCGGCCGCGACCGTGGCGTCGATCCACATGCCGCACTTGCCGGCGTCGAACAAAGCCAGGTTCTCGTTGAAGCCGTTCGACGAGGCGCCCGGAGGACCGTCGGCCTTCAGCAGGTTGACGTAGAAGGTGAGCGTGTTCTTCCACTCCGGCGTATTGAACTGCGGCTGCCAATGCTCGTTGAACCAGCGCGCGCCGAACGAGTTCGACATCGCGGTCAGGAACGCCATGTTCTCGCCCCAGCCGGCCTTGCCGCGCAGGCAGACGCCGTAGACCTCATGGGCCTTGTCGGTCATCTTGTCGGCGGCCTGCTTGATGAAGTCCCAGGTCGGCTTCTCCGGCATGGTGAGGCCGGCCTTCTTCATCAGGTCGGTGCGGTACATGACGAACGAGCTTTCGCCATAAAACGGCGCGGCGTAGAGCTTGCTGTTGTAGGAGAGGCCGGCGCGAATGGCGGGCAAGAGATCGTCGACGTCGTAATCGGCGCCGAGCTTGTCCAGCGGCTCCAACCAGCCGCGCTTGGCCCAGATCGGCACTTCGTAGGTGCCGATGGTCAGCACGTCGAACTGGCCGGCCTTGGTGGCGATGTCGGTCGTCACCTTCTGGCGCAGCACGTTCTCCTCAAGCGTCACCCAGTTCAGCTTGATGTCGGGATTGGCTTTGGTGAAATCGTCCGTCAGCTTCTGCATGCGGACCATGTCGCCGTTGTTGACGGTGGCGATGGTCAGTGTCGTGTCGGCTTGAGCGGCGACTGCGAGGGTCGATAGGGCGCAGGCCCCGAGCAGACTCTTCCAAAGAGTCGTCATAAGTGTTTCCTCCCAAATGGCGCCCGCGCTTGGATGGTGCGTGAGCATTTGCCTCGCGAGCGGGCGATTATTCGCGCGACGCGACCCAAGAGTCAACCGATAATCGTTATTGCGCCGCAGCATCGGCGCCTTAGCGCCGCAACAGGTGCTCGGCGGTCGCCTCGTCGGTGATGAGTCCGGTGATGAGGCGGCCGGTCAGAGCGGCGCGGATCGCGGCGCGGCGCGTCGGGCCCATCGCGACGCCAATCATCGCGCGCTTGGCCGGCTGGCGGAGCGGCGCGCCGGCGCAACGCTCGTTGAGCAGACCTTGGATCAGGCGCCCCTGCGAATCAAATGACCATGCCGTGATCTCACCGACCGCGCCGGCCTTGCGCAAAGCCTCGTTCTCCTCGGCCGTGATGAAGCCGTCCTTGAACAAAGCCGAGCCCTCGCCGATGGAGCCGACGCCGACGAAGGAGACGTCGGCCTGATCGACGAGCGCCATCAGGCTGCGGGTCGAGGGCAGGTTGGTCAGCAACGCGCGCTCCTCGGCCGAGCGGGCGTAGACCGGCAGCGGCATCGGATAATGGGGCGCGCGCACGGTGTCGGAGAGGCGGATGATGACGTCGTAGAACGAGGCCGAGCCATCGGCCTTGCCGATGCCGACGAGCGCGACCAACCGATGCTGCGGGCATTGCATCGCCGGCATCTGGTCGGCGACGGCGCGCATGGTGCGCCCCGTGCCGATGCCGATGACGACGGGGTCCGGCCGGCGCAGCCAGCGCTCCATCTCGGCGGCGGCGAGCTGGGCGATGCCGAGCGTCGTCGAGGTCGAGGCCGGGTCGCTCGGCGCCACCTCGCACAGGAACAGGTCGTAGCGCTGGCGCAGCGCCGCCGCCAGCTCCATGCAGCGCGCGATCGGATGATCGAGCCGCACCTTGATGAGCCGCTCGCTCATGGCGAGGCTGACCAACCGCTGCGCGGACTGGCGCGAAACGCCGAGCTTGCGGGCGATCTCGTCCTGGGTGTTGCCGGCGACATAATAGAGCCAGCCGGCGCGGGCGGCCTCGTCGAGCCGCGCGTTCTCGTTGTCGCCCATCTTGGCCATGCTGCTAATTCGCCGCGCGGGCGGCGAGGGCCGGCAATTCGCGCATGTCGTCGAAAGTCAGCGCCGCGCCGCAGGCTGTCAGCCGCGCGGGGTATTCGTCGCCGGCGGCGTGCGCGCCGCCGGTGAAGCCGAACACGGTCATGCCGGCGCTTCGCGCGGCGGTGACGCCGGCCGCGCTGTCCTCGATGACCAGACATTCCTGCGGCGCGACGCCGAGGCTGGCCGCGACGTGCAACAACAGGTCCGGCGCCGGCTTGCCATGCGCGACCTCCTCGGCCGAAAACACGCGCGGCCCGAATATATCGGCATAGCCGACAATGGCGAGACTGGCGTTGATGCGCGCGCGCGAGCTGGAGGAGGCGACGCAGACCGGCGCGCCAAGCGCCGCCGCCGCTTCGCGCACGAAGGGCACGGCGCGCAGCGCGGTCGCGAATTCAGCGAGCACGGCGGCGGCGAGGTCGGTCTCGAAGCTCTCCGGCAGCCGCGCGCCGCGCGCCTCGGCCGCCTTGCGCATCGAAGCGGCGCTGCGGCCGAGGAAGAGGTCGATGCTCTCGGCCTGCGTCAGGTCGAGGCCGTGGCGGGCGAGGATGGCGCGGGTGACGGCGAGCGCGATCGGCTCGCTGTCGACCAGCACGCCGTCGCAATCGAAGATCACCAGCTTCGGCCAGGTGCGCCGGGCGCGGGCGCGGATGTCGCGCTCGGCGCGTTGCAGCGTCTCGAAGGCGAGGCGCTTGCGGGCGTGCAGCGCCGCCATTTCGCCGCCAGCGGGTTCCGTGATCTGTTCGAGCCGCGACATCGAGCGCATGGCGCTGGTCAGGTCGTAGCGGCCGGCGGCGACCGCCCCCAGCATCGCCGACCCCAGCAGCACCGGCTCCTCGGTCTCGGCGGTGACGACGCGGCGGCCGCAGACGTCGGCGACGATCTGGCGCACCAGCGCGCCACGCGCGGCGCCGCCGCTCGCCACCAGCGCGTCGAATGCAAAGCCGCCCGCCTCCAGCGCCCGCATCGCCTGCGCCAACCCCTGCGCGAGGCCGCAAAGGCCCGCGACATAGAGCGCCTGCAAGCTCGCCTCGTCCTCGTCGAGATCGAGGCCCAGCACGGCCCCGCGCGCCTGCGGATCGGCGAAGGGCGAGCGGTTGCCGAGGAAATCGGGCAGCACGTGCAGGTCGCGCGCGAGCCCCGCCGCCGCCGAGGCGGAGCCGCAGCGGGCGATGATGTCGCGCTCCAGCGCCTCGAAGCCGCGGCCGGCGAAGGCCGGGTGCATCCGCAGCAGCCGGTCGATGGCCGCGCCGAAAGCGCTCTGGCCGCCTTCCGTCAGCCATTGGCCGGGCGTCAGGCCGTCGTAGAGCGGCCCCCAGACGCCGGGCACGAAGCTGGCTTCGTCCGAAAGCGCCATGCAGCAGGACGAAGTGCCGAGGATCAGGGCGAGGCGCCGGCGCGGGTCGGCGGGCGCTTCGGCGAGCGTTCCGCCGATGGTGGCGAGCGCGCCGGCATGGGCGTCGATGAGACCGGCGGCGACCGGCAGGCCGGGCATGAGCCCCATCTCGGCGGCGGCTTGCGGCGTCAGCCCGGCGCCGAGCGGCGAGCCCGGCGCCGCGACCTGCGCCCCAATGCGGCGCGCGCCGTCGTCGAGCAAGGCGCCGAGGCCAATGGCGCGATAGGTCTCCTGCGGCCAGCGCCGCTCGCGGCCCTGATACAGCCATTTGCAGACGAGCGTGCAGGTCGAGCGCGCCACCGAACCACTGGCCCTGAAAGTGAGGAAATCGGTGAGGTCGAAGAATTGCGCGCGGGCGAAAGTGTCGGGGACATGACGGGCGAGCCACATGAGCTTGGGCGGCTGCATCTCCGGCGAGACGGCGCCGCCGATGAAGCGCAAGGGATCGTGGCCGGCGGCGTTGATCTCGGCGGCCTCCTCGACGGCGCGATGGTCCATCCAGACGATGGTGTCGCGCTCGCGCCTGCCCGTCGGCGAGACGGTCAGCGAGCCGCCGTCGGCGTCGAGGGCGACCAGCGAGCAGGTGGCGTCGAAGCCGAGGCCGGCGATGTCGCGGCGCGGGATGCCGGCGGTCGCCTCGCGCACGGCGGCGCAGGCGGCGGCCCAAATGTCGCCCGAGGAATGCTCGACCACCTCGCCCGCCTCGCGGAACACCTGGATCGGCCGCCGGGCGCTGGCGATCAGCCGGCCGCTCTCGTCGAACGCGCCGGCGCGCGCGCTCGCGGTGCCGACGTCGACGCCGATGTATACTCCGCCCATGCGCGCTCCCATCCGATCCGGCGCGGATTGTCTGACGGCTGGACGGAGGTTGCAAGGGCGGCGGGGCCGCGGTTCGCTTTCAGGGCGCTTTCGTCATCGCGCAACCGGTCGTTCCCAGCGGCCGGAACGCCTGGTCGGCGGGGATTTTCGCCATCACGGTCAGATAATCCCAGGGGCCTTTGGACTCCTGCGGCGTTTTGGCCTTCATCAGATAGCGGTCATAGGTGACGCGCCCGTCGGCGCGCACATGGCCGTCGGCGGTGAACACGTCATGGATCGGCGCCGCCCGCATCGCCTTGGCGACGGTGAGCGCGTCATCGGTTCCGCTCGCCTTTACCGCCTCCAGATAATGGCGCACGGAGGAATAGAGCGCCACCTGGTTGTCGTTGGGCTTGCGCCCCGTCCGCTTCTCGAACCGCGCCGAAAAGGCGCGCGTCGCGTCGTCGAGATCCCAGTACCAGGACTGCATGAAGGTGAGGCCCTGTGCGATCTTCAGCCCGGCCGAATTGACGTCGCTGAGATAGGTGATGGGCGTCGCCAGATATTGCTTGGGCGTCAGGCCGAACTCATGCGCCTGTTTGAGCGAGTTGGATAAATCGGCGCCGGTGATGGCGAGCACGACGACTTTGGCGCCCGACGCCTGGGCGCCCAGCAGATAAGAGCTGAAATCGGCGGTGTTGAGGGGCGCCTTGACGGCGCCCAGCACCTTGCCGCCGCTGGCCGCGATCGCCGCGCGCGCGTCGCGCTCCAGGCTGGCGCCGAAGGCGTAATCGGCGGTGAGGAAATAGAACGTGTCGAGCTTCTGGGCGACCAGCGAGGTCATCAGCGCCGTCGCGTTCGACCAATTGTCGGCGTTCCACTGGAAGGTGTAGGGCGAGCAGGCCTTGCCGGTGAGATCGGAACTCGAAGCGGAATCGAAGATGACCAGTCTATGGCGCGAGCGGGCGAGATCGACCAGCGCCAGCGCGACGGCGGAATTGGTGATGTCGAAGATCGCCTCGACGCCCTTGGCGTCGAACCACTCGCGGGCGATGTTGAGGCCGACGTCAACCTTGTTCTGGTGGTCAGCGACCAGAACCTCGATCTTTTTGCCGAGAACCGAGCCGCCAAAATCCTCGACCGCCATTTTGAGCGATTGCACCGAACCGGGGCCGGCGAGATCAGCGTAAGGCCCGGACTGATCGTTCATGATGCCGACTGTGAAGGCGCCCTCGGCGAGGGCGGGGGCGGCGAACAGGCTGAGGGCGAGGGCTAGGGCAAGGCGCATGGGCGGGTCTCGGGTGGACAAGTCGGCATAGTGGCGCACGAGAGGGACCAACGCCAGAGCCCGAGATCGGGGACGAGCGACAGAGAATTCCCCGTCATCGTACCTTTGACACACAACGGGCGCCTGCTATTTCTCCGTTGTGCGGGGGCTGCCGTCCCGATTTCGCAGATGTGGAATATTTAATTTGAACGGGTGCGATGCCGCCGGGAACGGCCAGGGACGCTGGGAGCCATGAACTCGCCATTCATCCGTCGGGTGAAGATCCGAAACTACAAAAGCATTGCGGCTTGCGAACTTGAGCTCCGAATGCTGACCTTTATGGTAGGCCCGAACGGGGCCGGAAAAAGCAATTTCCTCGATGCGCTCAAATTCGTGTCGGACGCGCTGCGCAGTTCAATCGACCACGCCCTGCGTGATCGTGGCACGATCAGCGAGGTGAGAAGGCGCTCGGGAGGCCATCCGAATCATTTTGTCTTGCGCCTTGAATTTGTCCTGCCGAATGGCCAGTCTGGCCACTACGCGTTCAGGGTAGGCGCCAGGCCTGCCGGCGCCTACGTTGTTCAAGACGAAGAATGTGTTGTCCATCCCGCAGGGGGTCTCGGACGGAGCGAGCATTTCCGAGTGAGATCGGGCGAAGTTGCCGAATCGACTGTGTCTCCGATGCCCGCCGCCCTGCCGGATCGCCTCCTGCTGGTCGCCGCATCAGGCCTACCCGCTTTCCGGCCCGTCTATGACGCGCTCTCGCGGATCGAGGTTTACAACCTCAATCCGCGAGAAATCGCAAATATACAGAAGCCAGACCCGGGCGAGATCCTTCGGCGAGATGGAAGCAATGCGGCCAGCATTCTGCAGCGGATGCCTCCTCACATTCAAGAATTGATCCGCGATGATCTCGCGCGGATCGTTCCTGGAGTTTCCGATGTGGAATCTTACGCGCTGGCCTCGCAGGAGACAATTCGGTTTCGTCAGGCGGTCAAGGGGCAGGCGCATGACTGGCGCTTCTTCGCGTCGTCCATGTCGGACGGGACGCTTCGGGCATTCGGCATTTTGCTGGCCATATTCCAGGCTGCCTCGGAGCAGGCCGGGGGCCGGTCGCCGTTGCTGATTGGCCTGGAAGAACCTGAGATGGCGCTTCATCCGGCCGCCGCGAGCGTCCTGCTGTCGGCATTGCGCAAGGGAGCGGAGAATTGCCAAATCATCGTGACGAGTCACAGCCCGGAACTGCTAGACAATCCTGACATAGAGCCGGATTCCATCATGGCGGTCGACAATCCCGGCGGCCTGACCCGCATCGGCAATATCGACTCCGCCGGACGCGACATGTTGCGCAGAAAGCTTTTCACAGCGGGCGAACTGTTGCGACAGAACCAGCTTGCCCCGGACCCGGAATCTGTGACCGACGTAACCGACGCACGTCAGTATGACCTCTTTGACATTAGAGGAGCGTGAGCGGATGGCGTACATCGCCTCGATCGTCGAGGGGCACGGCGAAATTGAGGCTCTTCCCGCCCTTCTGCACCGCTTAGCTGCCTCACTTAGTTTGCCGTCCGCCCTGCGCGTCGCCCCTCCAATCAGGGTGAAGTCGGGATCGTTTCTTCACGATCAAGAATATTTCAGGCGCCACGTTGAACTTGCAGCCAGCAAGGCGATCAACTACGAAGGAGCAGTATTGATCCTGCTCGACTGCGACGATGAGTGCCCGGCCGTGCTTGGCCCAGCGCTTCTGGCGCGAGCGCAGTCGGTCCGTAACGATGCGCGCTTCCTTGTCTCGTTGGCCTATCGCGAGTTTGAGACCTGGTTCATCGCCGCAGCAGAGTCGCTTCGCGGAAAGTTCGGCCTGCCCGACGATTTAGCGCGCCCCGAGCATTTCGAGTCGATTCGGGACGCGAAGGGCTGGTTGGGGAGGAATATGCCGACGGGTTATGACCCGGTGCAGCACCAGCACCTGATGGCGAAAGCGATAAACATCGATCAGGCCCTTTCTGCCAAATCGCTAAATCGTCTGGCGCTGCGCCTACCGCTGCTTCTCCAGGACTGACGCCTCACGCCAGCGCGATCCTGGGGTTCGGCCCGGCCGCGCGCACCGCCTCGTCGGCGGCGTCCTCGAATTTCTGGAAATTGTCGCGGAACATCTGCACCAGCCGCCCCGCGACTTGCGCGAACTCGCCCTTGTGGCGCCAAGTGCGGATGGGGTCGAGGATATGCGGCTCGACGCCGGGCACGTCGCGCGGCACGGCCAGCCCGAAATGCGGATCGGTGCGGAAATCCGCCTTGTGCAGGGAGCCGTCGAGGGCGGCGGCGAGCAGGCGGCGGGTGACGCGGATCGGCATTCGCCGCGCGACCCCGAACTTGCCGCCGGTCCAGCCGGTGTTGACCAGCCAGCAATCCGCGTGGTGACGCTCCATATATTCGCGCAGCAACTCGCCATAGGCGGTCGGGTGCAGCGGCAGGAACGGCGCGCCGAAACAGGTGGAGAAAGTCGCCTGCGGCTCCGTGACGCCCTTTTCGGTGCCGGCGACCTTGGCGGTGTAGCCGGAGAGGAAATGATACATCGCCTGCGCCGGGTCGAGCTTGGCGATGGGGGGCAGCACGCCGAAGGCGTCGCAGGTCAGCATCACGATGTTCTTGGGGTGCGACGCGCGGCCGTTGGCCGAGGCATTGGCGATGAAATCGAGGGGATAGGCGATGCGGGTGTTCTCGGTGCGGCTGTCGTCGTCGAAATCGGGCGCGCGGCTCGCGGGGTCGAGCGTCACATTCTCCATCACCGTGCCGAAGCGCTCGGTAGTGGCGTAAATCTCGGGCTCGGCCTCGCGCGACAGCTTGATCGCCTTGGCGTAGCAGCCGCCCTCGAAATTGAACACGCCGTTGCGGCTCCAGCCGTGCTCGTCATCGCCGATCAGCGTGCGGTCGGGGTCGGACGAAAGCGTGGTCTTGCCGGTGCCGGAAAGGCCGAAAAAGATCGCTGTCTCGCCGGCCGGCGTCGTATTGGCGGAGCAATGCATCGGCATCACCCGCTTGGCCGGCAGAACATAGTTGAGATAGGTGAACACCGATTTCTTCATCTCGCCGGCATAAGACGTACCGCCGATCAGCACGATGCCGCGCGAAAAATCGCAGGCGATCATGGTCGGGGAGCGGGCGCCGTGGCGGGCGGGGTCGGCGCTGAAGCTCGGCAGATCGACGATCGTCAGTTCCGGCGTGTAGGCGGCAAGCGCCTCGACCTCGGGACGGATCAAAAGGTTGCGGATGAACAGCGAATGCCAGGCCAATTCCGTGAAGACGCGGGCGCGCACGCGCAAAGTCGGGTCCGCGCCGCCGTAGAGGTCTTGCGCGAACAGCGTCTTGCCCTGCGCATGGGCGACGAAATCCTGGAGCAGCAAGTCGAACTGCTCTGGCGTCATGGCGTTGTTGTTGTCCCACCAGACCAGCGGCGCGGTGGCGGCGTCGCGCACGATGAACTTGTCCTTGGGGCTGCGGCCGGTGTGGACGCCGGTGTCGGCGACCAGCGGACCGCCGGCGGCGACCTGCGCCTCGCCACGGCTCAACGCGTGTTCATAGAGCTGCGGCGCGCCGAGGTTCCAATGCACGCCCGCCAGGTCGCGAAAGCCGAAAGCCTCGGCGCCGTGGGCGGCGTTGCGATTGCCCGTCTCGATCATTCTTTCCTCCCTGCGCTGGCCGCGCGCTTCGCTATGGCGCGCCGGCCGTGCTCTCGTCAAGCGGGTCCGCGCGCCCTAATCCTTTGGGATGGCGCGTGAATTTTGAATGGCGATGGAACAATCGACATGCAGGCGCGGCGCACATAAAAAAAGGCGCCCTTGCGGGGCGCCTTCGGTTGCGGCTTTCGCCTTGAGGGTTAAGCGGCTTGCTTGGCGACCTCGATGGTTTTGCCCGCAGAGGTCTGGATCGGAATGTTGCGCGGCTTTTGCGCCTCCGGCACCTCGCGCACGAGGTCGACGTGCAACAGGCCATTCTCGACCGCCGCCTTGACCGCGCTCACATGGTCGGCAAGGTGGAAGCGGCGCTCGAACGCCCGCGCGGCGATGCCCTGATAGAGCATTTCGCGCTTGTCGCCCTCGGCCTTGGCGCTTTCCTTGGCGCCGCGCACCGTCAGCACGCCTTCCTTGGACTCGACGCTAAGCTCGTTCTCGGCGAAGCCGGCGACGGCCAGCGTGATTCGGTAGGTGTTCTCGCCCGTCCGCTCGATGTTGTAGGGGGGGTAGGTTTGGGCGTTGTCGGCGCCGGAAGCCTTGTCGAGCAAAGTCAACAGACGGTCGAAGCCGACGGTAGAGCGGTAAAACGGCGAGAAATCGTAGTTCAACATGACATATCCTCCGCAAGAAGCGACATGGACGCAAGAAGCGACATGAACCTGAGCGACCCTGCTTGGCGCCGCCCAAGGCGTTGCGCCGCCGATTGGCCGGCGCATGATGAGGATTTGGCGCGCTGTTCGCCGTTTGCAAGAGGGCTGACGCGATTTTCGTCGCCTCGCGCAACCGCGTTGCGCGCAGGGGTCGCGCAGCGTATAGGCGCGAGACAGGGTAGGACCGCTTGGAGGCCGATATGAAACGCGCTTGGTCTGTGGCTCTCATCGCGGCGTTGGCGAGCGCCGGCGCGCTGGCCGCGCCGATCCCGCAGCCGGAAGAAGCGCCCAAGCCGCTGCCGCCGTTGCAGAAGAACTTCCCGCTCGACCAGACGTTTTCGCTGCGCGATCTCAACGGCAAGCCGGTGTCGCCCGACCTCGACGTCTCCTTCAAGCTGGACGGGGCCTATCACGCCTCCGGCTACACCGGGTGCAACTCCTGGTCGGCGACCGCCTATCCCCAGCCGAACCAGCACCTTCTTGTCGGCGGCTTCGCCATCACGAAAAAGACGTGCAGCAAGGACGATTTGGCGATCGAGCGCGGCTTCCTGCGCGCTTTCCAGGGCGGCCCGGCCTGGGATCTCGTCAACGGCGAACTCATCATCAAGGGACCAGGCGGCGCGCTGCGCATGGTGCGCTCGCTCTGAGACTTCAAATCTTGCCGTAAGTCTCGTCGAAGGAATAGCCGGCCCCGCGCACGGTGCGGATGGGGTCGCGTTCGCGGCCGCGCGACAGCGCCTTGCGCAGGCGGCCGATATGCACATCGACGGTGCGCTCGTCGATCTCCACCGATTGCCCCCACACCCCGTCGAGCAGCTGCGCGCGCGAGAACACGCGGCCCCGACGTTCGAGCAGATATTCGAGCAGACGAAATTCGGTGGGGCCCAGATGCAGGTCGCGCGCGCCGCGCCGCACCCGGCGCGTCTCGCGGTCGAGGTCGATGTCGCCGGCGGTGAGCCGGTCGGCGATGCGCTCGGGCCGCGAGCGGCGCAGCAGCGCGCGCACGCGCGCCATCAGTTCCGGCACCGAGAACGGCTTGACCACGTAATCGTCGGCGCCGACGGAGAGGCCGCGCACGCGCTCGCTCTCCTCGCCGCGCGCGGTCAGCATGATGACCGGCAAAGTCCGCGTCGCCTCGCGCGCGCGCAGGCGCCGGCAAATCTCCAGGCCCGAGACGCCCGGCAGCATCCAATCGAGGATGACGAGGTCGGGCGGCGATTCGACGAGGCGCAGTTCCGCCTCGTCGCCGCGCTCCACCGTCTCGGCCGAGTAGCCTTCCGCTTCCAGATTGTAGCTCAACAGCAGCGCCAGATCGGCCTCGTCCTCGACCACGAGGATGCGGGGCAGTTTCGAGGCGCCGGCGCGCGGAATGTCTCGGCGCGTCTCGTTCAAGCGCTGGCCTCCGACGCCAGGGCCGAGGGCTCGGGCGCGCCCTTCGGCCGCTCGCCCGGCAGCGGATGGCCGGTGACGAGATAGAACACGGTCTCGGCGATGTTGGTGGCGTGGTCGCCGATCCGCTCGACGTTCTTGGAGCAGAACAACAGGTGCGCGCAGTAGGAGATGTTGCGCGGATCTTCCATCATGTGGGTGAGCAGGTCGCGGAACACGCTGTCCTCCAGCGCGTCCAGCTCGACGTCGCGCTCCCAGACCGCGCGCGCCCGGTCCATGTCGCGCTGGGCGTAGGCGTCGAGGACGTCCTTGAGCAGTTCGGTGGCGACGTCGTTCATGTGCTTGAGGCCGACGATCTCGCGCCGGGAACGCGGCTCGCCGCCGATCTTCAGCGAACGCTTAGCGATGTTCTTGGCGAGATCGCCGACCCGTTCGAGGTCGCCGGCGACGCGGATGGCGCCGATGATCTCGCGCAGGTCGATGGCCATCGGCTGGCGGCGCGCGATGGTGAGGATCGCCGCCTCCTCGATCTCGCGCTGCAAGGCGTCGAGCCGCTCGTCGGAGACGATGACGGCTTGCGCCAGGGCGGCGTCCGAATTGGAGAGCGCGTCCATCGCGTCGATCACCATTTTCTCGGCGATGCCGCCCATTTCGGCGATGCGGCGCTCGAGGGTTTCGAGCTCCTTGTCGTAGGCTTTCAGGGTGTGATCGGTCATGGCGGCCTCCTCTAGCCGAAGCGGCCAGTGATATAGTCTTGGGTGCGCTTGTCGCGCGGCGTCGTGAACACCTTCTTGGTGTCGTCGAACTCGATCATCTCGCCCAGATACATGAAGGCGGTGAAGTCGGAGACGCGCGCGGCCTGCTGCATCGAATGGGTGACGATCGCGAGGGTGTAATCGCCGGAGAGTTCGTCGATCAGTTCCTCGATCTTGGCGGTGGCGATGGGGTCGAGCGCCGACGTCGGCTCGTCGAACAGGATAACTTCCGGTCGGATCGCCACGCTGCGGGCGATGCACAACCGCTGCTGCTGGCCGCCGGAAAGGCCGAGGCCGCTCGACTTCAGCTTGTCCTTGACCTCGTTCCAGAGCGCGGCCTTCTTGAGCGCCTGCTCGACGCGTCCGTCCATCTCGGATTTCGGCAGCTTCTCGTAGAGGCGCACGCCGAAGGCGATGTTGTCGTAGATCGACATCGGGAACGGCGTCGGCTTCTGGAACACCATGCCGACGCGCGAGCGCAGCAGGTTGAGGTCAAGCGAGGGGTCCAGCAGGTTCTCGCCGTCCATCAGCACCTCGCCCTCGGCATGCTGGCCGGGATAGAGGTCGTACATGCGGTTGAGCACGCGCAGCAACGTCGATTTGCCGCAGCCCGAGGGGCCGATGAAGGCGGTCACCTTGCCGAGCTTCAGCGGCAGCGACACGGATTTCAGCGCCTTCGCGCCGCCGGGGGCGTAATAGAAATCCAGGCTTTTCACCACGATTTTGTCGCGCAACGCCGCGCCGGCGGCTTCGGCCTGAAGATTTGACGACGCCATATCCATAACCAGCTCCGAATTTCCGTATTCGAGACGTTGCGCGCGATCAGGCTTCGCCGCGCTTTGTCGCGGAGAGCGTGCGGGCGGTGACGCTCAAGGCGAGAATCGCCAGGGTGATGATGAGCGCCCCGGTCCAGGCGAGTTGTTGCCAGTCCTTGTAAGGGCTGAGCGCGAACTGGAAGATGACCACGGGCAGGCTGGAGATCGGCTGGTTGAAGTTCCAGCTCCAGAACTGGTTGTTCAGAGCGGTGAACAGCAAGGGCGCCGTCTCGCCGCTGACGCGCGCGGTGGCGAGCAACACGCCGGTCACCAGCCCCGCGCGCGCGGCGCGGTAGGCGATGCGCTGAATGACGGTGGAACGCGGCATGCCGAGCGCGGCGCCGGCCTCCCGCAAGGTGTTGGGGACCAGATTGAGCATGTCCTCGGTCGTGCGCACCACGACCGGAATGACCAGGATCGCCAGCGCGACGGCGCCGGCGAAGCCGGAGAAATGGCCCATCGGCGCAACGATGATCTCATAGACGAACAGGCCGATGACGATCGAGGGCGCGCTGAGCAGGATGTCGTTGATGAAGCGAACGACGAAGGCGAGCCGGGAATGCTTGCCGTACTCGGCCAGATAAGTGCCGGCGAGCATGCCGAGCGGCGCGCCGACCGCGACGCCGATGACGGTCATGATGAGGCTTCCCGCGATCGCGTTCAGCAACCCGCCGCCCGGGCTGCCCGGCGGCGGCGTCATCTGGGTGAAGACGTCGGGCGAGATCCCCGCAAGTCCCTTCCAGAACAGGACCGCCAGAATCAGGAACAACCAAGTAAGGCCGAACGCCGCGGCGGCGACGCTCAGGCTCATCCACATGCTGTTGCGCCGACGGCGCGCGGGATAAATCGAGGCCATGGGCTATTTCCCTGCCTTGCCTTCGAGGCGCATCAGCATCAACCGCGCGAAGGCCAGGACGACGAACGTTATCATGAACAGGATCAGGCCGAGCGCGATCAGCGAAGACGTGTAGAGAACGCCGTCGGCCTCGGTGAATTCGTTGGCGATGGTCGCCGAAATCGTCGTTCCCGGCGCGAGGATCGAGGCGGAAATGTCATGGGCGTTGCCGATGACGAAAGTCACCGCCATCGTCTCGCCGAGCGCGCGTCCGAGCGCGAGCATGCAGCCGCCGATGACGCCGACCCTGGTGTAGGGAATGACGATGCTGCTGACCACCTCCCAGGTGGTGCAACCGACCCCATAGGCCGATTCCTTCAGCATCGGCGGCACGGTGTTGAAAACGTCGCGCGAGATCGAGGTCACGAACGGCAGCACCATGATCGCCAGGATCAAGGACGCGGTCAGAACGCCGATCCCGAAAGGCGGGCCGGCGAACAGCGCATTGAGCCCCGGAACGTTGGCGAACGCCGCGATCAGGCCGGGTTGGACATATTGTTGCAGGAAGGGCGCGAACACGAACAGGCCCCAGACGCCGTAGATGATGCTGGGAATTCCGGCCAGCAATTCGATCGCGACGCCAATCGGGCGCCGCAAGGCGGGCGGGCACAATTCGGTGAGAAAGATGGCGATGCCCAGCCCGACCGGCACGGCGATCAGCATGGCGATGAAGGAGGTGACGATCGTGCCGTAAATGGCCGCGCCGGCGCCGAATTTGTCGTCCGAAGGGTTCCAAACGTCGGTGACGAAAAATCCGAAACCGAACGCCTTGAACGCGGGCAGCGACCCCTGGATAAGCGATCCGATCGTGCCGCCGAGGATCAGCAAGACGATGATGGCGGCGGCGAACGTCAGATTGCGGAACAACGCGTCGCCGCCGGCCAGGCGTCGCACCGCCTTGCTGCGGGCCTCGACCCGCGAAGTCATCATATCGGCGCGCGACATTGCGGTTTCGGTCATGGCGGCATCATCCGAACTCGGAACGGAAAGCATGGCGGCGGCGCGGCGCTCGCTGACGCCGCGGCTGAACACGTTGAAGACTGTTTGCTCTTAGCGGAGCGGCGCGAGCGTTATATGAACTTTTCGTGAAGTTTGAGTGACACGTTATGGTATTGAATTTCTTGTATTTCCGCCGCTGACGCCGCAACAAAAAACCGTCGGGAAGGGCAAGCCTTCCCGACGGGTCGCGCAAAACGTCCGGCGCTGAATTAAAGGCCGAGATTGGTCTTCCAATAGGCCTTGATCGTGTCCACCGTGCTGGCGGGCAGGGGGCCGAACGAGATTTCCTTGGCCATGTCCTGCCCCTTCTCAAAGCCCCAGCCGAAGAACTTGGTCACGGCTTCGTTGGTGGCCTTGGGCGCGTTCTTGCGCAGAATCTGCCAGGTGCAGCCGGAGATCGGCCAGGTGTCGTCGCCGGGCTGATCGGTCAGGATGACGTAGAAGTCCTTCGCCTTGGTGAAGTCGACGTGCCCGGCGGCGGCCTGGAAGCCGGCGAGGCTGGGGCTCACCACCTTGCCGGCGCTGTTGACCATGCGCGCATAGTTCAGCTTGCTTTCGAGAATATAGGCGTATTCGACATAGCCGATCGAGCCTTTGATCTGCTGAACGTAGGTCGACACGCCTTCATTGCCCTTGCCGCCCACGCCAGCCGGCCAGTTGATGACCGTATTGGCGCCCAGCTTGGACTTCCACTCGGGGCTGACCTTGGACAGGTAGTCCGCGAAGGTGAAAGTGGTGCCCGAACCGTCCGAACGATGAACGACCGTGATGCCCACATCCGGCAACTTGAGGCCGGGGTTGAGCTTGGCGATCGCCGCATCGTTCCAGTTCTTGATCTTGCCCATATAGATGTCGGCGACGACCGGACCGGAGAGGATGACCTCGCCAGCTTTGACGCCGGGCAGATTATAGACCAGATCCTCGCCGGCGATGGCGGTGGGGAACTGGATCAGGTTGTGCTTGGCCAGATCCTCGGGCGTCAGCGGCATGTCGCTGGCCCCGAAGGCCACCACGCCGCCTTCGATCTGCTTGATGCCGCCGCCGGAACCGATCGACGCATAATTCACGGCGATGCCGGTTTCCTTGTGATAGGCGGCCGCCCATTTCGACACCAGCGGGTATACCCAGCTGCTGCCGGCGCCGGTGAGGGTGTCGGCGAACGCCGGGCTGCTGACGCTGACGCCGCCCAATCCGATGAGGGCGGCGGCGACTGCGGCCCGCCCAAAGCTGCGACGGCTGATATTCATAATGGAGCCTCCTGGACGGCGTGGATACGGCCGTCGCTACGACGTGCGGTCATGTAAGCGGCGTTCATGACAGGTCTATTACGGTCGCCGCCGCCGGTCGAGTTGCGCGGCGCAACGCGACCCCTTTGGGATACCAAGGTCTTGATTCATTTCGCTTTGAGGCTGCACAGCGGCGCGTAGGCGGTGAAGGTCGAGCCCTCGCCGAGCCGGCTCTCGATCGTCAGCCGGCCGCGATGACGGGCCAGGATGTGTTTGACGATGGCCAAGCCGAGCCCGGTGCCGTTCTTGGCCCGACTCTGGCCGGGATCGACGCGGTAGAAGCGCTCGGTCAGGCGCGGCAAATGCTCGGGCGCGACGCCGCGGCCGTGGTCGGCGACGACCAGGAGCCCGTCCTTGCCGCGGCTCGTCACCGTGATCTCCACCTTCGAGGCGACGGCGGGATCGGGGCTGGCGCCATA
>JAJYDD010000497.1 GCA_021777795.1 Pseudomonadota bacterium
TTCGACGATGACGCAATGGCGGCATCTGTTCTCGCTCGAAGTTTGCCTGGAGCGCGGCTATCTCACGCTCGACGGGTTGAACACGTCGTCGCGAACCTATGGCGAGGAAATCCTCACCATCGGCCGTAATCGCGCGACCGCGCCCGCCGCATCGCCCGAGAGCGAGGAGCGCCTGCATTTTCCCGTTGACGCCTCCTGGCGCAGCGAGATCGAACATTTCATGGACGCGGTGACGCTCGGCGCGCCGCTACGCCACGGAACCTCGGCCCAGGCGCTGGCGGTGATGTCGCTGGTCGACGCGATCTACGCCAATGATCTTCGTCGCGGCGACGATCTGCGCAAGAACTTGCAAACTCCGATCTGACAAACGCCCCTTCGGAATGTGACTGAGGCCGATATGTCGCCGCCGCCGCCCAGCGCCCTTGCCGTCGCCATCGTCGGCAGTTGCGTTTCTCGCGATCCGTTCGCGCTCGCGCCCGCCTCGGAATTTCGGGTGACGTCCTATCTGGCGCGGCAATCCCTGGCGGGGCTGGCAGGGCCGGGCTTGCGTTATGAGCCGTCGTGGTACGACGCCCTCAATGGCTTCGAGCGCCGATGCGCGATCGCCGATCTCGAAAAGAACGACGATTACTGGGCGTTCGAGCGCGAGGCCGATGTCCTGATCGTCGATTACATCGACGAGCGCTTCGCCTCGCTGCGCGTCGGCCCGACGCGGCTATCGGACACGCGCCACGTCCGCCAGCCGCAGTTCGAGGCCGCCTATTCCGCCGCGCTGCGCGTCGAACCGCGCGGCTCGCAAGCGGCGCGCGAGGCTTGGTTGGTGGGCGCCGAGGTGTTTTTAGCCCGGGCGCTGAAGACCCTGCCGCCCGCCCGCATCCTCCTGCACGAGGCCTATTGGGCGAGCGAATTTCGCTCAGCCGCCGGCCAACGCCTGCCGATGCCGGACGCCATGCGCCGGGCGGCGGATGAAAACAACCGGCTGCTGGACGAAATGCACGCCGCCACGAAATCCCTGGTTCCGGGCCTCACCGTCATCAGGCCGCCCCGCGATGTGCTGTTCGCCGATCCCGAGCACAAATGGAGCAAGGAGCCCTTTCATTACATAAAAGCTTACGAGGCCGAATTCCTGCGCCTGGTCCGCGAGCGCGTGAAGGCGCGCTAAGCCTCGCACTCCGCTGCGACTCGCCCGGCGCGTTGATTTTGCATCGCCGCGCGCGCGGCGATGCGCGCCTGGGCGCGCGCGATGATGGCGTTTGCAAGCCGGTAATAGACGATGCGGTCGTAATGATTGGCGTAAAGACGCTCGCTGTCCTTGGCGACGAAATCGCCGATCTGGGCGACCTCGACGTCATGCGCCTCGGCCGCGCGCGTCAGGCACTCGTTGTAGGTCAAGGCGTCCCTCGATTCGAACGCCCTGCCCTCGCCATCCTTGAGAATGGGGTCCATCGCCAGCGCAAAGCAGATCGCCTGCGTCGGCAGGCGCGAGAACAGCGCGTCGAGTTCGTCGGTGAGTTCGGCGGGCCGCAGCCTCCCGATGAACGCCGTCGATCCCTTCAGCGCCCGCACCGCCGCTTTGACCTGTTCGACATCGTCGCCCGACAGCCCGCGACGAGCGGCGAATTGCTCAATCTCCGCGTCGTTCAAGCTGGTCAGATGGTTTGGGAAATTCGGCACGTCAACCAGGACAGTCTGGCCGGTCTCGATATGTCGATAGCGCTTGTAGGCGTTATCCGCCCAGCCGGAATAGATGAAAAGGCTCGACGGTGGGCCATCGGCGAAGATTTGCGTCTCGAAGTCCGCGCGATGAAATCCGCAGCTTTCGATCAACCGACGCCAGTCGGCGTGGTCGCGGGTCTCAGGGGAAGCGAGCATGGGGGCGGCGACGTCCTTGCGGATGAAGAACGGGCCGCGCGCCAGCGAGCTTTCGCGCCGGCATTGCACCGCATGGGCGGAGAAATAATGCGACAGCGCGTCAATCTCGCAGCCGCCGCGCAAGAAAACGAGCGGGAAATGCGCTTCCTCCGCACGCGCCTCGGTCCGCGCGTCCTTGATCCGAATCCAATCGATCTCGCGCGCTTCGCGTAAGTCCGTCAGCACGTCTCCGCTGACGATAAGTTCCGGCGCGCCAAGGAGATCGTAGAGCCATTTCTCCACATACATGCCCAGCGTGCGGCAGGAGAAGCAATAATGCAGCAGGCGCCCAGGGCTGCCGTTCTGGCCCACGGCGCGGGCGAAAAACCCAACCAGCCCATAGTCGCCATATCTGTCTGTGACATGGACGAGGCCGGCCTGGACGGAATAGGAGGAAATCTCCGCCCTGATGCTGGCTATCGCCGCGGCTCGGTCCTGCGGCAGGCGGCGCTTGGTGTAGTTGAGTTGGTTCGTCCTGTTGATGAGTTCGACGATCCGGTCGAGATGCGGCTCCAGATCGTAGACGAACTCGACCTGGATATCGCTTGCGCGCAAGAAAGCCTCGTAGCCGCCGCCGTCCTCGGCCCGATTGGCCGCCTTTCGTTCCAGCAGCTTGTAATGGCCGAGCCGCGAGAGCGTCGAATCCTCCTTTCCGGCAAGCTTCTGATGATCGAGGAGCTTGGGGACGATATCGACGTCGGCCACGTTGAGCCCGGGAACCTCGGCGCGGGCTTCAGCGCGATTGCCGGGGTTGTCGTCGATGAACAGCACGCTCGAAGGCCGCAGTTGCATGGCGTCGACGATGCGCGCGATGCGCCGCCCCTTGGCCGTCCAATCCAGACTAGGGAATACGAAATAGTCCCAAAGGCCCTTCTCGACGAGAATGGCTTTGGCGGTTTGGCAATCGTTCTTCGAGCAGATCGACGACAGGATTCCGCGCCGAGCGAGCTCGACGACGATGTCATGATGGGCGTCGAGATAAGCTTCCACGCCGCCCTCGGCGAGCGTGCCATGCCAGAAGGTCTCGTCGAGATCCCAGATGACCAGCCTTATCTCTTCATCAAACATTCCGGCCTCTCCCACGAACCCGAAGACCGTCCGCCGAACTCACGCCACCACGTATTCCGCTTTGCCCACCAGCATGTCGATCACGGTCGTCAACCAGACCATGTGCATGCACTCGACGACGTTGTAGGCGCGCGAGTCGAGCCAGAAATCGATGTTCGAGAGCTGGCGCAGCGGGTTGTCCGGCGCGCAGCCGGTGAAGGACACCACCTTCAGCCCCCGCTCTCTGGCGGCCCGCGCCGCCTTGACGACGTTCGGCGAGCGCCCCGAAACGGAGATCAGCACCAGAACGTCCGACGGATTGGCGCAAAGCTCCAGCGCCTTGGCGACGAAATTCTCGAAGCCGAAATCGTTGGCCAGACACGTGATGAGGTTCGGCTCGTTAAAGTCGATCGCCTGCACGCGGCCGTGTTTGATGAAATCGACGCGGGCGTGCGCGGCGATGGAGGCGCTGGCGCCGTTGCCCGCGAACATCAGCTTGGCCCCGGCGGCGCGCGTCGTCACCGCCAGG
>JAJYDD010000498.1 GCA_021777795.1 Pseudomonadota bacterium
GAAATGGCTGTAATGATTGTCGCCGCGCGACGCCGCTTCCTGCATCCGGTCGCGCATCTCGGCGCGGTTCCAGCGATGGAAGGCGTCGCCCTCGATATAGACGGCCTCGATCTTCTCGCGGCGGAATATCTGATCGAAGGTCTTCTTGACCGAGGTGGTGCCGGCGCCGGAGGACCCGGTGATGGCGATGATGGGATGCTTGACGGACATCGGCTCAACTCCTCAAGAGGCCCGCCACAAACCGCGCCGGCCGAACAGCGGCGAGCGCGCCGCCGAGCGGTGGCCGTCGAGGAAATAGCCGCGCGCAAGCTCCACTTTGTCTGTCGAGCCAAAGATGAGCGGCGTGCGCGCATGGACATCGTCGAGGCCGATGTCGAGAATGCGGTTGACGCCGTCGATGGCGAGGCCGCCGGCCTGTTCGATCAACCAGGCGATGGGATTGGCCTCGTAGAGGAGGTGCAACCGGCCCTTCTGATAGCCGGGGCGGGCGTCGTCGGGATAGAGGTAGACGCCGCCGCGCAGCAGCACACGATAGGCGTCAGCCACCATCGAGGCGACCCAGCGCATGTTGAAATCCTTGCCGCGCGGGCCTTCCGCGCCCATCAGCAGATCGTCGACATAGGCCTTCACCGGTTCCGGCCAGTGGCGCGAGTTCGACATGTTGATGGCGAATTCGCTACGCCCCTCGGGGATCATCAGATGCTGCGCGGTGAGGAAGAAACTGGCGCTGGCGGGATCGAGCGTGGCGACATGCACGCCGGCCCCGGTGGTGAACACGAAAATCGTCTGCGGGCCATAGAGCGCGAAGCCGGCGGCGCGCTGCTTGTGGCCGGGTTGCAGGAAGGCGGCCTCGCTCGCCTCGCCGCCCGCTGGCGCGTCGAGCACGGAGAACACGGTGCCGATGGTCATGTTGATGTCGATGTTGGAGGATCCGTCGAGCGGATCGAGTGCGACCAGATATTCGCCCTCCGCCGAGATCGGCGTCACGCCCTCGCGCTCCTCGGAGGCGAGCGCCCGCACCGAACACCCGGCGAGTCCGCGCTCGAAGGCGCTGTCGGCGAACATGTCGAGCAACTTCTGCGCATCGCCGTCGGAATTGACGCCCACCGCCGCGCCGAGTCGGCCAGCGAGCGCGCCGCGTCTTATGTGGGCCGACACTGTGCGCGAGGTGGCGGCGAGGGCGGCCAGAACGTCGGCCAAGGCCGGCGACGTCGTGGCGCGCAAAAACTCCTGGAGTTCGACTCCCAGCCCTGGCGCATCCATCGGTTCGCCTCCCTGACTTTTGTTCTGGAGGCCGACGATAGAGGCTTCCGCCCACAAGAAAACTGAATTAAATTTCTCTCTCGTTAGATTTGATTGACTCCACATGAACTCCGCCTTCGATCTCGCCCGCGAGCGCGCCATCACCTTCGCGCAATTGCAGACTCTGCTGGCCATCGCCGAGGCCGGCTCGTTGGTGGCGGCGGCGCAGGGACTCAACATGACGCCGGCGGCGCTGACGGCGCGCGTGAAGGGTCTGGAAGATGCGGTGGGGATCGCGCTGTTTGCGCGCACGCCTCTCGGCCTCAAGCTCAATGCGGCGGGCGAGGCGGCGCTCGTTCACGTCGCCGCCGTCGAGCGCAGCGTGCGCGAAATGCTGGAGGCGATGGAGGATCTGCGTCTGGGCCGCGGCGGCCGTCTCTCGGTCGCGGTGGTCTCGACAGCCAAATATTTCGCGCCCAGGCTCATCGCCGCCTTCGTCGCCGAACATCCCAGGCTCGAACTGAGGTTTCTGGTCGGCAACCGCGACGCCACTCTAGGGCTGTTGCGCGCCAAGGAGGCCGACGTCGCGCTAGCTGGCCGCCCGCCCGCCGATCTGGCGGTGGAGAAGGCGCTGATCGGACCGCACCCCTATGTCATCATCGCCCCGCCCGGGCATAGGCTGGCGGGGCGTGCGGCCTTGAAGCGCCAGGCGCTTGACGGCGAGGCGTTCCTGTTCCGCGAGGCGGGCTCGGGTACGCGCTCGCTGTTCGATTATTTCCTCGGCGATATGGGCGTGCGGCAGGCGCAGCCCGGCATCGAACTCGGCTCCAACGAGACGATCAAGCAGGCGGTGATGGCCGGCCTCGGGATCGCCCTGATCTCGGCCCACACCATCGCCGCCGAGATCGCCGACGGGCGGCTCGTCGTGCTCGACATCGAGGGGCTGCCGATCGTGCGGCAATGGTTCGTCCTCCATCGCGCGGATCGGCCGCTTTCGCCGGCGGCGCTGGCGTTCCAGGATTTCGCGCGGCGGCGGGGCGCGGAGTTTTTGCCCAAGGCGTTGTAGGCGCTCTTGCAAATAGGTCAGCCATGCTGTCTTATATAGGTCAGCATTGCTGTCTTATTCGGCCGCCAGGAGTTCGCGATGACCGACGCCTTCCCCTACGCGCGCCGCATGAACGGGATGCGCGCCTCGGAGATTCGCGAGCTTTTGAAGCTCATCGACCGCCCGGACGTGATCTCCTTCGCCGGCGGCATCCCGGACCCGGCGCTGTTTCCCGCCGAGGCGGCGCGCGCCGCCTATGCCGAGGCGCTCGCCGACCCCGCCGCGGCGCTGCAATATGGTGTCAGCGAGGGCTATGAGCCGCTGCGCCAGTGGATCGCGGCCGAGATGACGCGCGACGGCGTGCCCGCCGAGCCGGAGAACATCCTCATCACCGCCGGTTCGCAGCAGGGGCTGGATTATCTGGCCAAGGCGCTGCTGTCGGCGGGCGACACGGTGCTGGCCGAATACCCAACCTATCTCGGCGCGCTCCAGGCGTTCTCGGCTTACGAGCCACGCTACGACCGGCTGCGGCTCGACGGCGGCAATCTGACGCCCGCCGCTTATCTCGGACGCGCTGGCGGCGCCGTGAAGGCGCTCTATCTCGTGCCCGATTTCGCCAACCCGACCGGCCTCAGCCTTGGCCTCGAAGCCCGTCGCAGCGCGCTGGACCTCGCCGATGAGTTGGGCGCCGTCGTCATCGAGGACGCCGCCTATCGCGCGTTGCGCTTTTCCGGCGCGAGCTTGCCGAGCCTTCAGGCGCTCGACGTCGCAGCGCGCGGCGGGCTGGAAGAGTCTCGCGTGGCCCATCTCGGCACGTTCTCCAAGACGGTCGCGCCGGGGATGCGCGTCGGCTGGGTCTGTGCGTCGCGCGCGCTCATCGCCAAGCTGACGCTCATCAATCAGGCAAGCGCCCTGCATGTCTCCACGATCAACCAGATCGCGATGTTCAAAATCGCCGAGCGCGGCATCGGCCCGTTGATCGCCGCCGCCCGCGCGCATTACCGGCGCAAGCGCGACGCGCTGCTCGATGCGCTGGAGCGCCACGCGCCCGATCTCGCGCGCACCGCGCCGCAGGGCGGGCTGTTCTCCTGGGTGACGCTGCCGCAGGACATGGACGCGGGCGCCTTGCTGGCGCGTTCGCTTGCACAAGTCGGCGTCGCCTTCGTTCCCGGCGCGGCTTTCCATCCCGACGGCAGCGGC